>JBBEBO010000035.1:0-7153 GCA_040882265.1 Brumimicrobium sp.
TGCGGTTAAAACTGGGAAAAAGTAACAGTTATAATCGTAAATTAGTAAAATTGAAGAAGCTTTATTTAACTTGTAAACATCCCGAAAGACATTTTAATTAATATAAAAAGTTGTTATATGGATAACGAACTTGAAAAATACGTTTTACTTCCTTGTAAAGTACATCTTTTAGTTCGTCAAAATTTTCTTTCTTTTCGGCAGAAATAAAAACACATTTGTCGTTGTTTAGTTTCGCCATCCATTGTTTTTTTAACTCTTCAAGGGTGTAATTCTCCTGTGTTTTAGGGCTTAAATCATCTTCATCTTGAGGCGTGTGAGTATATGCGTCAATTTTGTTAAAAACAACGATTGTAGGTTTTTCTGATTTATCAATTTCTCCCAGTGTTTCATTTACTACATTGTAGTGGTCTTCAAAGTTAGAATGCGAAATGTCGACTACATGAATTAGAATATCTGATTCCCTGACTTCATCAAGTGTCGATTTAAAAGACTCCACCAATTGATGAGGTAACTTTCTGATAAACCCTACTGTATCGGAAAGTAAAAAAGGTAAATTTTCAATTACAACTTTTCTTACTGTAGTGTCAAGCGTTGCAAACAGTTTGTTTTCTGCAAATACTTCAGATTTACTTAAAGCGTTCATAATTGTACTCTTCCCAACATTTGTGTACCCTACCAATGCGACCCGAACTAATTGCCCACGATTACCGCGTTGAACAGCTTTTTGTTTATCAATTTCTTTAAGTTTCTTTTTAAGAAGACTAATTTTTTGTTTAATAATACGACGGTCAGTTTCAATTTGAGTTTCACCAGGTCCGCGCATTCCTATTCCACCTTTTTGACGTTCAAGGTGAGTCCACATTCGAGTTAATCTTGGAAGTAAGTATTCGTACTGTGCCAATTCAACTTGGGTCTTGGCGTGAGCAGTTCTTGCTCTTGAAGCAAAGATGTCTAGAATTAGATTGCTCCTATCCAATATTTTAACATTTAGAATACGCTCTACATTCCTCAATTGAGAAGGGGATAAGTCGTCATCAAAAATGACCATCTCGATTTCGTTTTCTTGAATGTAGTTTTTTACTTCATCAATCTTACCTGTACCAAGGAATGTTTTTGGGTGAGGAACTTGTAATTTTTGCAAAAACTTCTTTTGAGTATCAGCACCTGCAGTTTCTGCCAAGAATTCCAATTCGTTGATATGTTCTTTTGCTTCTTCTTCAGTTTGATCTTGAGAAATAACACCAACTAAAACGGCTCTTTCTCCTACGATTCCTTCTTTAATCTTTCCTATTTCCATTAATTCTTCTGCAAACTTTTAACGTGTTTTACTAATGCATCTAAATCTTCTTCTTTTGATATCACAGCCTTATAGGCAGACATGCCATTGTCTGTTCCGTAAAGAATGATATGCCTTATGCTATCTTGTGGCAACTTGCTCGATGACAAATCAGCAGCATTGCTTAAACCTCTATTCCCTTTTGGACCATGACAAGATTTACAGTAATTTTTGTAAATCAAAGCTCCGTCTACTTCTCCTGTAATTTCGTTAACAGTTGAAGGAGGTGAACAAGCTTGCTGCGAGAAAAGAAGAAAGATATGTAACACGGTTGTTAGAACCATCCTACATCTAAATTTTGATAAATAAATGGCCATGGTATAGCAATAAAAATAATGATTAACCCTAATCCATAATAACGTAAAATCATTTTGTGTTTATTCTTCGCCGTAGGTTGTTTTTCTGCTTTTTTTCGACCTAGGGTGATAAATATAACTGCTAAAATCATCATCAATGCATGCTCTACAGCAAAAAAGTGTACGTTTTCAACACCTTGAATCCAACTTGAGAAGTTAACCTTTGGTCCAATAAAATAGAGTAATAAACCGAGTAAAAGTTGAATATGAATAAAAATCATTGTAAAAAGATTAATCATTTTATCCTTTTTCAAGTAGTCTCCTGATTTTCTATTGAGAAGGGCGTTAATAATTGCAATTAACAAGAGAGCTAATACAATATACCTTAAACCTGAGTGAGCTGCTATTAATCCTTTCATAATTCGTCTAATTTGGTTCAAAAATACCTAAAATCAAACTATTTTACGAAGTATTTTGTTTGAATTCGTTAATTTCGGACTTCAAAATACAATTTTCGAATGAAACGATATGATTTTTTGGGCTGTTTAGCAGTGTTATTAGTGAGTTTTCAACTATTTTCTCAACTTCCTGTTCCACAAAATGGACTTGAGAAATCAACTCCCTCAGTAGTTGTTTTTAAAAATGCACAAATTATCATAAGCGCTGATAAAACCATTGAAAATGCTTCACTTGTTATAAAGGATGGAAGGATTTCAGCAGTTGGGAAGCTTGTACGTATACCAAAAGAGGCTGTTGTTGTAGATTTAGATGGTCAAACGATTGTACCTTCATTTATTGAAAGTAATTCATCAATAGGATTGCCAACAGTTAAAAAGGAAGACTGGAAACCAAGACCACAGTTAGAGAGTAATAAGGAAGGTGCTTATTACTGGAATCAATCAATTAAACCCGAGGTTAATGCTTCGGAACAGTTTAAAGTAGATAAGGAAGCCTCAAAAAAATTGCAAGAAATGGGTTTTGGGATTGCTGTAACACATGTGTCAGATGGAGTGATGAGAGGTACTGGTGCTACTGTGGTGCTTGGAGATATTGAATATAGTGAAGCTTTGTTGCAATCAAAATCAAGTGCCTATTTTAGTTTTAAAAAGGGGAATTCAAGACAAACTTACCCATCATCTCAAATGGGATCAATCGCACTGTTAAGACAAGCTTTGTTAGATGCTCAATATTATGCAGAACATTCAGATTGTGATCCAAAAAACTTATCGCTGGAAGCTTTGAACAGTCAATTGGAGTTACCATTAATTTTTGAAGTTGAAGATAAGCTTGAAGTTTTTAGAGCACAAAAAATTGCTGATGAATTTGACTTAAATTTCACAATCTTTGGTTCTGGGAACGAGTATGAAAGAATAAATGAACTTAAAGACTGGAAAAGTCATTTAATAGTTCCAATTAATTTTCCAGATGCTTACGATGTAAATGATCCTTATGTCTCACGTCAAATCCCACTTAGCGATTTGAAAAACTGGGAGCTAGCACCTGCCAATCCATATTTACTTCGTAAAAACAATGTCAATTTTGCTATCAGCTCAAAAGGACATAAAAAAGCAGAAGATTTTTGGAAGCATCTTCATAAAGCTATGGAGAATGGTTTGAGTAGAAAAGATGCTATCGCATCGCTAACAAGTGTTCCTGCTGAAATTTTTAAACTTAATAAAGATTTGGGGAGTTTAGAAGAAGGGAAGCTAGCAAGTTTTTCAATTTTCAATAAAGACCCTTTTAAATACAAAGATGCTGAACTTCACGAATCTTGGTCAATAGGAAAACAGCATATAATAAATAAACCTGCGGAAGTTGATGTTCGTGGAGAGTTTAGAATAAATTTTAATGACAAAACTTATTTGATAACCATTGACGGTAAGAAGGACAAACCGAATGGTAAGGTTGAAACGCATAAGACTAAAACTGATTCTACAGATGGAGAAATAACTACTTCAATAGATACTAATATTGTAAAAGCTACTGTTAAAATTGAAGATACTGATGCTAATATTTATTTTAATGTAGACGATAACTACTATAATGGAGCAATTACTTTACACGGAAAATTTAATCAAAAAGTAGGTGCTTTTTTAGGACAAGGACAAACGCCTGATGGGGAATGGATTTCTTGGTCAGGAATTCGTTTGGAAAGGCATGAAGAAGAAGTTGATGAAGAAAATTTAATTACTTCAGATACAACTCAAGTTAGTTCTGTTTGGTTTCCAAACATGGCTTTTGGATGGGATACTTTACCCGAAAAGAAAATATATGTTTTAAGAAATGCTACGCTTTGGACGAATGAATCTGAAGGGATAGTTAAAAAAGGAACAGTAATTATTAAAGATGGTAAAATTGATTTTGCTGGTACTGGAACACACAGTATTCCAGCTGGAGCTATTGAGATTAATTGCGAAGGATTACACATTACTTCTGGAATTGTTGATGAGCATTCTCATATAGCAATATCAAAAGGGGTAAATGAAGGAGGTCAAGCAGTCTCATCTGAAGTGAGTATTGCAGATGTTGTACGTTCTGATGATATCAATATTTATAGACAATTAAGTGGGGGAGTTACCACTTCTCAATTGCTACATGGTTCAGCAAATCCAATTGGTGGGCAATCTGCATTAATAAAATTAAAATGGGGTTATTCGCCTGAAGAAATGTTGATTGATGATGCTCCTAAATTTATAAAATTTGCACTCGGAGAAAATGTAAAACAATCGAATTGGGGAGATTTTAATACTGTTCGTTTCCCACAAACACGAATGGGAGTTGAGCAAGTTTTTTATGATGCCTTTTTAAGTGCTAAAAAATATCAGGAAAAATGGGATGCCTATAATAATTTAACTGAAAAACAAATTGAAAGGAAAGGTACTAAAAAACCTGCTAGAGACTTAGAGTTAGAAGCCGTTTGGGAAGTCATGAATAGTGAGCGCTTTATTAGTTGCCATAGTTATGTTCAAAGTGAAATTAATATGTTAATGCATGTTGCAGATTCAATGGGTTTTACAGTAAATACTTTTACGCATATTCTTGAAGGCTATAAAGTTGCCGACAAAATGAGAGAACACGGAGCAGGAGGAAGCACTTTTTCAGACTGGTGGGCTTATAAATATGAAGTGAATGATGCAATTCCTTACAATGCTTCACTAATGAATGAACAAGGAATAACTGTAGCGATTAATTCGGATGATGCTGAAATGGGAAGACGTTTAAATCAAGAAGCTGCTAAAGCTATTAAATACGGTGGGATGACCGAAGAAGAAGCTTGGAAAATGGTTACTTTAAACCCTGCAAAATTACTGCATTTAGATGACCGAATTGGAAGCTTGAAAGTTGGAAAGGACGCAGATATTGTTGTTTGGAATACAAACCCACTGAGTATTAATGCACGTGTGATGCGTGTTTTTATTGATGGAGAACAACTCTACGATCTACAAACAGATGCTGGAAAAAGGCATGCGCTTAAAGTTGAAAAAGCTAGAATCATTAGCAAAATGTTAGAAGACAATAAAAAAGGGGAGCCTAAAAAACCTTTTGTCAAGAAAAAAGAGAAACACTGGCACTGTGACACTATTGGTGAATCAGCTGAATAATAATGAATGAGATGAAGAATATTTTAGCAATTATTTGTATTGTTTTACTTGTAAATAACAACATTGCTCAAGAAAAAATTTTACTTTCTAAAGCTACAGTTCACGTTGGTGATGGAACAATAATAAAACAAGGACTAGTTGGTATTTCAGGAAGTGAAATAGTTTTGGTTGACAATGCTTTAACTTATTCAGTTGAAAAAAGTGATTGGGATACCATTATCGATTTGAAAGGAAAGGATTTGTATCCAGGATTTTTTGCTCCTAATTCAACGCTTGGGTTAACTGAAGTGGATGCAGTAAGGGCAACTAGAGATTTTGATGAGGTAGGTGCGTTTAATCCTCATGTTAGGTCTCTAATCGCTTTTAATGCCGAATCAAAAGTTGCTGCAACTGTTAAAACAAATGGTGTTTTATTTGCCCAAGTAACTCCTCAAGGGGGAATAATCTCAGGAACATCATCCATAATGCATACAGAAGGTTGGAACTGGGAAGATGCTGCTCTAAAAGTTGATGAAGGAGTGCATTTAAATTGGCCGTCTACTTTGCAAGGTGGTGGTTGGTGGGCAGAACCTGCTCCAAAAAAAGCCAATGAAAAATATAGTGATGAGAAAAAGGAAATTAAAGATTTTTTTAGAGCTGCAAAAGCATATAGTGAAGGAGCAGAAGAATTTGATGGGCGGTATGAAGCAATGAAAGAAATTTTTAATGGAAAACAACGGCTTTACATCCATGCGAATGAATTAAAAGCACTTTTAGATGTTATAGAATTCTGTTATGATTTTGAAATTAACTACCCAGTTATTGTTGGTGGCTACGATGCTTATGAAATAACTAGACAACTAAAAGATGCTGAAATTCCAATAATTCTAAAAGGTGGTCATACGCTCCCTGAAAACGAAGATGATCCAGTGGATTTACCTTTTCGATTACCAAAATTATTACAAGATGGAGGCGTCAAGTTTTGTCTTCAAAACTCAGGTAGGATGGAGACTATGAATTCTAGAAACATTCCATTTTTGGCTGGAAGTGCAATGGCCTACGGCTTAACGGAAGAAGAAGCAATTCGCTCAGTTACTTTGAGCACTGCAGAAATAATGGGAGTTGATCATGTTGTAGGGAGTATAGAAGAAGGTAAGAGAGCAACCTTATTTGTGAGTGAAAGTGATGCATTAGATATGCGAACAAATAATGTTATTTTAGCAATGATTGATGGGGCGTTTATTTCTTTAACAAATCATCAAACCGAACTCTATGAAAAGTATAAAAAGAAATACGAGGATTAATAAATTTAAAGAAGAAGCTACGATACTTTCTAAAAAAAAAGAGCCATCTTTTAAAGATGGCTCTTTGTAATTCTTTAAAAATTTAATTATTTTTTGTCTTTAGCGTTTTCTTCGTCTTCAGACTCATCAATTTCTTTCTTAATTTCTTCTGTTTCTTTTTCGAGTTCGTCACTAGTTTCATCAAGTTCGTCATTAACTTCGTCCACTGTCTTTTCACCAGCATCTTTCACCTCTTCTGAAGCGTCTTTCATAGATTCTTTAGCATCATCTAAATCATCTTTTACTTCTTCAGAACTTGTTGTGTCATCAGATGTTTCTGTACTTTCGCTACAAGAAGTTACTGCGATTGTCATTGCGAATGCCGTAGCAAACATTAATACCTTTTTCATAATAAATTAATTTTTTAGTTTACAATATCCACTAAATTACTAATAATTCAACATTTATGTACCAAATACTGTTAATTTTTAATTAATTTCTTGTTTTTATCCGTTTTTAACTGACTTTTCAGTGTTGTTACAAAAAGCCTTGTTAAGCGCATTTCTAATTATGCAAGTGAAATATGTGGTTAATTCAAAAAACAAAATAGGCTTACATAAATCAATCTTGAGTTTTCAAACGTTGTAATGTGACTCC
>JBBEBO010000036.1:0-40936 GCA_040882265.1 Brumimicrobium sp.
TTAAACGTTTACTTTAAAAAGCAAGCTGAATGTGGTTAAATAAAGTCATAATAATTTTAATGTTGGTGATTGTAGGAAATGATTCACTCCTTGCTCAACGGAAAACAAAGTTAAACACAAACGGGAAAGGTACTCTTTTTGCCTATTTTGGATATAACAGGAGCGTTTATAGTGCTTCAGATGTTTATTTTACTGGAAACAATTATGACTTTAGCACTGGAAGCACAAGCTTTTCAGATGATCAGGAGGGCACTAGTTTATCAAGTTATTTTAGTAGCTCCTCTCCTCAGTTTAATCTTTATTTAGGTTATTATATTGCAAATAAGTGGGCACTTACATTTGGTATGGATCGTTTAAATTACTTTTTTAACGACAATCAAACAGTTGTAATGGATGGAACTTTTTCACCTGACGCACACAGTGATTTTTCAGGAACCTATAATAATGAAGAAGTTGATATTAATAGAAATCAACTCAATATTGCACAAAAAAATGGTCTGAACTATTTCAGACTAGGAATTATGCGGACAGATCAGCACTATAAATCTAAAAAAGCAGCGTTTGCATTCAATACAAATATTGGAATAGGTCTTGGTGCCATTTTTTCCTCTTTAGATTATACTTTCGATGGGATTACCACCCAAAATATTACCTCTCTAAGTGGTTGGGGAATTTCAGCACATGTAGGTCTTCAGTTCGATTTCTTTCAACATATTTTCTTAAAAACTTCGCTTTCTGGTGGTGTGATTAATCAGAGGAATATCCAATTGACTACCAATGCTACTGCTTCAGCCAAACATATAACTGGCTATATCTCACCAGAAGTGAGTATTGGTTTCAATATCTTTGCTAAACCAACAAATGGTTGTGGAACCTGTCCTCAGTGGTAAAACATAAACTACCAATATTGACATAAAGACTCTACGATATTAAGACTAGAATAGTTAAAAGTTAATCTAACACATGTAAATTGGCTCAGTCTTTCAGCAATGCGAGTCTTAACCTGCATTATTCATTTAAAAGATAGTAGAACACTTTTTATTATTTGTAGTTCTTGCCAGTGCTGTACTTCGATTGCACTCAACAACCATAGTTACGACATATAACGTATTGTTTAATATTGATATGTGCGGAATTTTGATTAGGTATACGCTTCGAGAATGGAATGTCTAATCAATATAACTCTAAATTGCACATTCGTTATATTTTAGTATCTTACTCTTCCATTTCTAAAAACAGAACTAAACGATGAGTGAACTCAAATCTAAACTTCCAGAAGTAGGAACTACAATATTTTCAGTAATGTCTAAAATGGCTACGGATCACAGTGCCATTAATTTATCTCAAGGATTTCCAAATTTTCCCATAGCAGAGTCATTGCAAAAAGAATATGAAAAAGTAATCCAAGGAAATTATCATCAATACATGCCTATGCCTGGCTACCCGCGCTTATTAGGTGAGATTGCACAAAAAACACAAGCGAATTATAAGCGAACAGTAAATGTTGACTCAGAAATTTTGATAACTGCAGGAGCAACACAAGCAATCTTTACAACTATACAAGCAATAATTCATAAAGGCGAAGAGGTTATCGTTTTAGACCCTTCCTATGATTGCTATGCCCCAGCGGTAGAATTAGCTGGTGGAGAACCAATTCACATTAACTTAAATGCAGACTTTTCAGTCGAGTGGAATAAAGTAGAAGATGCTATTTCAAAAAATACTAAGTTGTTAATTATAAATAATCCACACAACCCTGGAGGAACGGTGTTTTCTGAAGAAGATATTTTTGCGTTAGAACAAATTATGGATCGCCATCCTCATTTATATTTATTATCTGATGAAGTATACGAATATATTCACTTTGAAAAACCACATATTTCTATTCATACCCGCGAAAAAATTAGAGACAGAGCAGTAGTTGTTTCATCATTTGGAAAAACCTTTCATGTTACTGGATGGAAAATCGGTTATCTAATAGCACCTGAAAAAATAATGAAAGAAGTGAAGAAAATTCACCAATATGTAGTGTTTTGTGTAAATAGCACAGCTCAAGCTACTCTTGCAAACTATTTACCAACAGTTGATTTAGATGCGTTAGGAAAATTTTATCAAGAAAAAAGAGATCTTTTTAGAAGCTTAATGAAAAAAAGTAGGTTTGAGTTGCTCGATTGTCAAGGATCTTATTTCCAAGTAGCCAGATATAATGAAATCAGTGAACTTAGCGATGTAGACTTTTCAATTGAAATGACTAAAAAACATGGAGTTGCTGTTATTCCTATATCAGGTTTTAATAAAGACAAACACGATGACCACTTAATTCGTTTTTGCTTTGCAAAAGATGAAGAAACGATTTTAAAAGCTACAGAGAAGTTATGCAAAATTTGAACATCACACTCATACAAACAAAACAGTATTGGGAGGAAAAAGAAAAAAACCTTGAACATTTTGAAACCCATTTAAATAAAATAAAAGGTCCTACTGATCTTATTGTGCTTCCTGAAATGTTTCATACAAGTTTTACGATGAATGCAGAAAAACTTGGTGAAGACATGAATGGAACAGGTATAAACTGGCTTAAAGAAAAAGCTAAGTTACACGATGCTGCTATGGTTGCATCATTAATAATCTGTGAAAACAAAAACTACTTTAATCGAATGGTTTTTGTGACTCCTGATGGTAATGTTCAGCATTATGACAAAAGAAAACTATTTGGACTCGCTAAAGAAGATGATTTCTATTCTCCTGGCAAATCTAATAAAATAGTGAAATACAAAGGGTGGAAAATTTTATTGCAAGTTTGTTATGATTTGCGTTTCCCAGAAAATTGTAGAAACAAGGTGAATAGTGGAGAATACGATTATGATGCAATAATTTACGTTGCAAATTGGCCAGAAAAAAGAAGTTTACACTGGAAATCCTTAGTTCAAGCAAGGGCAATTGAAAACCAATGCTATGTTCTCGCTGTTAACAGAGTTGGTGAAGATGGCAATAGTTTTAGTTATTCTGGAGACTCTTGTATTATTTCTCCATTAGGTGACCTAATCCAATACGCAGCATACGATGAAAAACTATTGAACGGTGAATTATCTTTGGAATTACTTCAAACCACACGGGAAAAGCTTCCTTTTTTAAAAGACAGAAGTTAAGTACAGCTTTTGTCCTTAAAAAGACTCAACCAAGTCTATTGTGAGAAAAACTGGATCGTTTTTTAAAAATAAAGTAATTCGTTTGTTCTTCCTATCAAATTTGAGTGTTAATTTAACCTGCAAGAACGCCATGTTTGCGCAAAGCACGCCATGAAATCACCTTTGCGACCCTTGCGCCTCCTTAGCGCCCATTACCGAATGGTCGGTACTTTGTGCGGTTAAAAACTTACTGGTAAAGTATCCGATACGCAATTTAATTTATTATCTTCGCAAGTGATTTTGAAATACTAAACTTAGGGCGTGAGCCGAAATAAAAAATACATACATGTCAACAAAATTTTCAAACATTATTTATACCAAAACAGATGAGGCACCTATGTTGGCTACTCATTCTTTATTGCCAATCATTCGCGCTTTTGCAGGGAAATGTGGCGTAGAAATCGAAACGCGTGATATTTCTCTAGCAGGTAGAATATTGGCACAGTTTTCTGATATTCTTTCTGACAAACAGCGTGTTTCAAACGACTTAAAAGAGCTTGGTGAATTAGTGAAAAAACCTGAGGCAAATATTATAAAACTACCAAACATAAGTGCTTCTCTGCCGCAAATAAAAGGTGCTATTAAAGAGTTACAAGAACAGGGTTATCCATTACCAGATTACCCTGAAGAGCCTCAAAACGATTCAGAGAAGGCAATAAAGGCAAAATACGATGTTGCAAAAGGTAGTGCAGTAAACCCAGTACTTCGTGAAGGAAACTCAGATCGCCGTGCGCCACGTGCTGTTAAAGAGTTTGCAAAGCGAAATCCCCACAGAATGGGTGCTTGGAGTTCAGATTCAAAAACTCACGTTGCGTCAATGAAAGAAGGGGATTTCTTTTCAAATGAACGGTCTGTAACTTTAAAAAATGCAACAGATGTAAAGGTTGTATTGGAGTCCAATGGAGACAAAAAAATATTAAAAGAGAACATTTCATTACTGGACGGAGAAGTAATTGACGCTTCAGTAATGAATAAAAAGAAGTTGTTGAAGTTCTTAGAGGAGCAAGTAAAAGATGCTAAAGAAAAAGGTGTTTTATTTTCACTACACATGAAGGCTACAATGATGAAGGTTTCTGACCCTATCATTTTTGGTCATGCAGTTAAAGCATTCTTTAAACCATTATTTGATAAATACGGTGATGACTTTGACGAAATTGGAGTTGATGTAAGAAATGGTTTTGGAGATTTAGTAAGCAGACTAAATGAACTTTCTGGTGACAAAAAAGTTGAAATTCAAAAAGCAATAAATACTGTTCTGGATGAAGGGCCTGATTTAGCAATGGTTAATTCTGATAAAGGGATTACTAATCTTCACGTTCCAAGTGATGTAATCATCGATGCTTCTATGCCAGCAATGATTCGTACTTCTGGCCAAATGTGGAACAAAAAAGGCGAACAACAAGATACAAAAGCTGTTATTCCAGACAGTAGTTATGCTGGAATTTATCAAGCAACAATTGATTTCTGTAAAAAGCACGGAGCTTTTGATCCAACAACAATGGGAAGTGTTTCTAATGTTGGATTAATGGCTCAAAAAGCTGAAGAATATGGTTCTCACGATAAAACCTTTGAAATACCAGCAAATGGTGTAGTTCGTGTAATTGACTCAAATGACGAAGTGTTGATGGAGCACAATGTTGAAGAAGGTGATATCTGGAGAATGTGCCAAGCAAAAGACGAACCTATTAAAGACTGGGTAAAACTTGCAGTAAATAGAGCTAAAGCTAGTGGTGATCCTGCAATCTTTTGGCTTGATGAAAATCGTGCGCACGATGCTGAAATCATTAAAAAAGTAAACCTTTATTTAAAAGACCACGATACAAGTGGTTTAGAAATAAAAATATTGAGTCCATTTGATGCCACGATTTACACGCTAGAACGAGTAAAACAAGGCAAAAACACTATCAGTGTGTCAGGTAACGTTTTACGTGACTATTTAACCGATTTATTCCCGATTTTGGAACTTGGAACGAGTGCAAAAATGCTTTCAATCGTTCCGCTGATGAATGGTGGTGGACTATTTGAAACTGGTGCTGGTGGTTCTGCCCCAAAGCATGTGGAGCAACTTGTTGAAGAAAATCACTTACGCTGGGATTCTTTAGGAGAGTTTTTAGCTTTAGCAGTTTCTTTAGAACATTTGGGGGACGCTTCGGGTAACGAACAGGCGAAAATTCTGGCAAGTGCTTTAGATGAAGCTACGGTAAAATTATTAACGAACGGAAAATCTCCTTCTAGAAAAGTTGGTGAGCTTGACAATAGAGGTAGTCATTTTTACCTTGCGCTATATTGGGCAAAAGAATTAGTAGCACAAAATGAAGATCAAGGACTAAAGACCGTTTTTGAAATTGTTGCAAATTCACTTCAAGACAACGAATCAAAAATTGTAAATGAGCTGAACGAAGTTCAAGGTAAGCCAGTAAATTTAAAAGGCTATTTCCATGCTCCTTCTGATGTTGTTTTCGATATTATGCGTCCGAGTAAAACCCTTAATGGTATAATGGAGTCGATGTAATTAACACCGTATTAATTTAAAAATACAAGACCCTTTTGCATAAAAGCGAATAGGGTCTTTTTGTTTTTAAAGAACTGTTATGCAGACTATTACGCTAAGTAATAATTGCTTTCTCTTGTGCTTTATAACAATTTATCAAATATTTGTTATTTTTGTATACAACTTATAGTGCGCTTTTAGCGTTAAATACTAAAACAAATACTTCGATATGGTTAAAATTACTACAATAATTGCAGTTATATTTTTTACTACGTCTGTCTTTTCTCAATCAAATCATGATCAGAGATTGTTGGAAAAGTATTCAGAAAAAGAATTAACTGAACTTCAAACAAATGACCCTTCAGAATATAAAGTTTTGAATAACGCCCTAGAAAAAGGAGTTTTCATAGGAGAAATACCAACACAAAAAGGGAAAGATGTCCAATTTAATGGTGAACTTGATATAGTTCCTTCTAAAGATCATACATTTATATCATTAGGTATCGACCTCAAAGAAAACGAATATCAATATTTCAAAATTAAAGGCACGAATCAAATGGTTGGTGTTTTACCCAAAAGTTTACTTAAATAAGAAGTTATATAATACGTTATGAAAAAATTTACAACTATATTGTTTTTTCTAATTGGATTTATTTCAATTAATGCACAAACAACAATAAATATCACTGACCCAAGTTACGATCAGTCTAACCCAATTATATGTAGTGACTTTGATGATCCTACAACAGAGAACTTCTTTGATGATGGAGGTTCTGCTGGAGACTACTCTGCTAATTTTAACGATACGATAACGATCTGTCCTGATTTACCAAATGGTCCAAAAATTACAGCAACTTTTGGCGGTGGTTCTTTCAATTGGGATGTTGATGGCACTGATACTTTGTATGTATTTGACGGGCCAGATGTAACGTCTCCCTTACTTGGTGCATACAATAGCGACACAGACCCTACAGGTTTCAACCATACTTCTTCATTCAATAATAATCCATCAGGATGCTTAACGTTTGTTTTTGTTTCCGACGGTAGTAATGAAAGTTCAGGATGGACAGCAAATATTGAGTGTGTAAGCCCACCTCAACCAATTGGCCCTCATATTGAAGCTTATGTAAACAATGGAACACAGGATGAATTAAATCCAGCTGACACTGGTTATGTTGATATTTGTCCAGGAGACTCTGTTTTACTTGTTGCCAATCCAGATTTGCTTTACTCTTTTGAAAATACAGGAAATGGTTATTCTCAAGATGTTGACGACTTGGACTATGAATGGGAACTGAGCGATGGAACCATTGGTCCAAATAATGATAGTATGTGGTTTTCACCTCCTTCAAACAATGGTTACTTTGTAAACCTTACAATTACAGACGATTTCCCTCAATCCGTGCAAATGGCTTGTAAAATAAGGGTAAGTCAACCCCCAGGTTTTTCAGGAGTTCAGCCCCTTGACGATACCGTTTGTTTCAATCAAGAAACAACTTTAGTTGGTGGTGTGTCTGCTTCTGATACTGTAGGGATCAATATTCCAGGAGGGTCTTTTGAAGCAGGTGGATCTTTTGCTGGTTTAACTGCTCTACCAGATGGCTCAGGTGTAAATTATTCAACCGATATCAATATGTCTGGGTTCCCAGCTGGTTCAACATTTTCAAATGCAAGTGATTTACAAGATATCTGTGTTGAAATAGAACATAGTTACTTAGGTGATTTAGAAATGTGGCTGGAGTGTCCAAACGGAACAACAGTAGCTCTTTTTGATGCTTTTAACGGCGGATTTCTACCTGGCGGTGGTTTTACAGCTGGAGGAACTTTTCTAGGGGAACCAATTGATATGAATACTGGAACCCCTGGAAATGGCTATGAATATTGTTTCTCTGAAATTAATAGTACTTGGTCAGATTTTCCAACTGAATTTGCCGCAGGAAATACTGTTGCTCTCACAAATCCACCCGCTCCTTCTGCTGGTAATAGCATGAACCCCAACGGAGTCTACGAGCCTGAAGGAAACTTTTCAGATTTTAATGGCTGTCCTTTAAATGGAACTTGGTCGTTAAATGTAAGAGATAATATAGGTATTGATGATGGTTTTATTTTTGAATGGGGACTCTATTTTGACCCTAGTTTATTTCCAAATAATGAAACTTACCAAAATACCATCGATGATGCTTACTGGTCTCCAGATCCAACTATTACTTCAGCCACTTCAAATGATACACTTATAACTGTTCTGCCTGATACTGTTGGAGACTTCGAATATACGTTCAATATAGAAGACGATTTTGGTTGTCATTATGATACTGTTGTATCGATTCATGTTTTAGATACTGTAGCCACTATAAGCTCATTAGACACAACAATCGTATGTTTTACAGATAGCGTTCCATTATGGACAGAAGCTTCAGGTTTAGATCCTTTTACCTATTTATGGGATTCTGGTCAAACGAATGAAACTGCTTATTATTCCGCTCTTGAAAACGGCTATTTCGAATATTATGTTGAGGTCACTGATGCATGCGATGTAACAACGATAGATACCGCTAGTATAACGGTCAATCAAACACTTCAAGTAGATACAATGCTTCAATTTCCTGCAAGTTGTGGAGAAGAAGATGGAGCCGTTTCTGGTCAAGGGTCTGGGTTTACAGGTTCGCCAGATTATGAATGGATTGGACCTGGCGCAAACAGCACTGAAAATGAAGACGCTACTGTGTGGGACGAACTATCTACTGGTTGGTATTACTTTTCTATTGAAGACGATGTTTGTCAAGTGAATGATAGTATTTTTCTAGAAGAAGATCCTCCACCGACTGCAGATTTTACAGCTGATCCAACATTAGGAACTCCTCCCCTTACTGTGAATTTTACGAATGAATCAGATGATGCTGACACTTATGACTGGAATTTTGGAAATGGTGATAGTATTACTGTAAATGATTTAAGTGATCAAAGCTCGGTTTATAATGATGAGGGAGTATTTACAGTGACGCTAGTTGTCACCGATGGCTCTTGCACCGATGAAGCAACTGAGGAAATTATTGTAATACTTGAATACCCTTTGCATTATGATATGCCAAATGTATTCACTCCAAATAATGACGATAGTAACGATGAATTTACATTGAATACTGAGAATGCAGAGTCTTTAGATATAGTTATAGTCAACCGATGGGGAAATGTTGTTTTTGAGAGCTCAGATGTTGATGCAGCTTGGAATGGTCGTGTCAACAACTCAGGACAAGAATGTGAAGATGGTACATACTTCTATAAGTTTACAATAACTGGAGAGGATGGAAAAGAAATTGAAGAACATGGATTTGTTCAACTTGTAAGAGAATAAAAAAGATTATTGTATATTTATTCTAAAGACTGGTTTTGACTACCAGTCTTTTTTGTTTCCTATAAAATCAAAGCTTCTCAAGATAGATTGCTATTTTTGTTTAATCCTATAAATAAATTGTGGATTATAAAATGAGTTTTAAACTTCCATTTATAGAGCAAGTTAAAAACTACCGAAAAGAATTTATTCTGAATGATTTAATCGGTGGTTTAACTGTTGGGGTTATGTTAATTCCTCAAGGAATGGCTTATGCTTTCCTAGCTGGATTGCCAGCCGTTTATGGTTTATATGCTTCTTTAGTTCCTCTATTTCTCTATATCATTTTTGGGACTTCTCGATATGTTACAATTGGTCCAGCAGCTTTAATTTCTCTTTTAATTCTAACTGGTTTAAACCACTTGAATATAACAGACCCTAGTGAATATCTCAATGCTGTATTTGTTATTGCTTTATTAGCTGGTGCGATACAACTACTAATGGGGGCTTTTCGTTTGGGTTATATTATCAATTTTATTTCACAACCTGTATTAAAAGGTTTTATATTAGGAGCCGCTTTTACCATAATCTTAAGTCAAGTCAAACATTTAATGGGTGTTGATATTAATTCTGGAGGGACTTTAAACACCTTTACTCAGCTGTTTGATATGCTGCCAGATATTAATATTTATACGCTTCTCATAGGAGTTTCTACAGTTTTGCTTCTCTTACTAATGAAAAAGTTAGACAACCGTATTCCATCACAATTAATAGTAGTTGGAATTGGGATGCTTGTTGTTGGACTTTTACAGCTTGATCAAAAAAGTGTTGCCATTCTCGGTACAGTTCCTAGTGGGATGCCCTCTTTTCAAATCCCATCACTTAATTGGAACCTTATTCTGACACTTTTTCCAGTTAGTGCTACAATTGCTTTGATTAGTTTTATTGAAGTTTATGCAATAGGTGTTTCGCTTGAAGACGATGATAAAAAAAAGAATATTATTCCCGATCAAGAGTTAATTGCAATGGGACTTAGTAAATTTATTGGTTCATTTTTTCAGGCTTTTCCAACATCGGGAAGCTTTTCACGATCTGCGGTGAACAAAGAAGCTGGCTCTAAAACAATTTTAGCTGGTTTTTATACGATCATTTTAATTGTTCTAACCCTTCTGTTTTTAACCCCTTATTTTTACTTTTTACCAAAAGCAGTTCTTGGAGCAATCATCATTGTTGCAATAATTGGATTGATTGATTTGCCCTATGCAAAAGTTTTATGGAAAACAGATAAGCGGGATTTACTGATGTTTATTGCTACGGCCTTAGTCACTTTTTTGATTGGTGTTCAAGAAGGGATAATTACAGGTGTAATAATGTCAATCTTCCTTATTGCATACAATGTTTCTTATCCTCACATTGCTGAAACCGGACTTGTGATGGGAACCAAAACGTTTAGAAATGTGGATCGTTTTAAAAATGTGAAAATTGATGAATGTGTATTGATTGTTAGAATTGATGCGCCGCTTACCTATTCTAACATCCCCCATTTCTTGAAAAAATTAAAAAAATTCGAAGCTAAAAAAGAAAATCTAAAGTTTGTCATTTTAAATGCTAGTGCCATTAACAATATTGATTCAACAGCAACTACCGCTGTAAAAGATTTAGTAACCAATTATAAAAAAAGAGGCGTGAGATTTGTAATTACAAACCTAAGAGGACCGGTAAGAGATAAATTTAAACAAGCGGGCCTGTTTGAATTTGTCGGACAAGGTAATTTTTTCTCCGATGACTATGAAGCCTTAAGATCTTGCGAAGGTCTTGATCCAGATATTGATACAGATATTATTTTTCAATCGAATAAATAGTTGTGAGTGACGAGTTTTTAGTGACGTCGTTCGCACTTGTGACGACGGATTCAGTAGGCTCTCTTAGTGACGAATGTGGGGTTGTACCTCTGCGAAATCTTTGTACTAAAGATCACACCGAGAAAATATTAACTCCGAAACAAGACCTCACACGTTAAGCATTCGTCACTAAAACTCGCCCCGCGAGTTGCCCGTCACTGGTCACTAGTCACTCCCTAATGTGCTTCCAACCAATTTTCAGCTAATTCCATCTCCACATCTAGAGGCACATCAATTTTCACAGCATTTTCCATCTCCTCTTTAACTAGTTTTCGCATTTGATCTTCTTCTGATTTTAGCACATCAAAAACCAATTCATCGTGAACCTGAAGTAGCATTCTTGATTCCAATTGTTCTTTTTTCATTCGATTATACACGTTAATCATTGCAACTTTGATCACATCAGCAGCGCTGCCTTGAATTGGTGCATTTATGGCATTTCTCTCAGCATAACCGCGAACAATAGCATTAGCTGATTTAATGTCAGGTAAATAGCGACGTCTTTTCATTATAGTTTCAACATATCCCTTTTCTTTTGCTACTTCTTTGGATTTATCCATATAGGATTTAATCGTAGGATATTGTTCAAAATAACTATCGATAATAGACTTTGCTTCTTTTCGAGAAATACCCAGGTTTTGAGCTAACCCAAAAGCTGATTGTCCGTAAATAATTCCAAAATTGACAGCTTTTGCATTGCTACGTTGCTCCCTAGTTACCTCATCAATGTTAACTCCATAGACTTTTGCTGCAGTTGCAGCGTGAATATCTAAACCGTTTTGAAAAGCATCAATCATATTTTGATCACCACTCAAAGAAGCAATAATTCGCAATTCTATTTGTGAATAATCGGCTGCCATTAATAAATAATCATCATTCTTAGGTACAAATGCTTTCCGGATTTCTCGCCCTTTTGGAGTCCGAATAGGAATGTTCTGCAAGTTTGGATTTGTAGAGCTCAAACGACCTGTTGCAGCAACTGTTTGCATATAATGGGTGTGAAGTCGTCCATCGTTCTCATCTACCAAATTTGGAAGCGGATCAACATAAGTGCTCTTAAGTTTTCGCAATGAACGATAATCCAAAATTAATGGGACTATTTTGTGGTCATTGATATGCTTTTGAAGTGTGTCTTCAGAAGTTGAATATTGACCCGACTTCGTTTTTTTAGCCTTTTTAGAAATTTCAAGCTTATCAAATAAAATAGTTCCAAGTTGTCTTGGAGAGTCAAGATTAAACTCTTCACCCGCAAGCTCAACAACTTCTTTTTCTATTTCGTTTAATGATATTTCTAATTCCTTGGAAAACTTATGTAAACTTTCGATGTCGAGATTTATTCCTTCTTGTTCCATTCCTTTCAGAACTTCAACGAGTGGCATCTCAACCTCATAAAAAAGTTTTTTAAGGTGGTCTTTTTGGATTTCAGGCTCGAATAATTCTTTTAATTGCCATGTAATATCAGCGTCTTCACATGCATAATCAACAATTTCTTTTTGTTCAACATCGCGCATCGATTTTTGGTTTTTACCTTTTTTGCCGATCAATTCTTCGATTGGAATTGTTTTGTATTTCAAATAATATTCTGCCAAAACATCCATGCTGTGTTTCCCATCGGGAGAGAGTAAGTAATGAGCAATCATTGTATCAAATCGTGGTCCTCTAATTTTAATGCCATATCGATTTATAACTTGTTCATCATATTTTAAGTTATGCGCTACTTTTTCCACATTATCAGACTCAAAATATGGTTGAAATTCCTCAAGCATTTTTTTGGTTTCATCAAAGCTTTCTGGAAAAGGCACATAGTATGCTTCTCTCGCTTTAAAAGCAAATGAAATTCCAATTAAATCAGCATTTCTAGCTTCTAAACTGGTTGTTTCAGTATCAAAACATACCGATTTTTCTTTACAGATTGAATCAATTAATTTTTTACGCTCTTCGGGAGTTGTAACGAAGTGATATTTTGGTTTTTCAGTAGCAATAGTTTTTAAACTCGAGGTTTCAAAAGGATCTATATCTTCTTGATTACTTTGTGTTCCAAACAAGTCGAGTTGACTAGAATCGTTGTTATTCGTTGAGGCCGTAACCACAATTTCTTCTCCTATTACTCTTTTAGCAAGATTTCTAAACTCCAACCGTGTAAAAACTTCTTTGACTTTTTCAGTATCGGGGTCACAATAAGTCAGATCTTCTGGATCAAAAGGAACATCAACATCAGTAATAATTGTTGCCAACATTTTTGACATTCTACCCTGATCTTGAAAATTGATGACGTTTTCTTTTTGCTTTCCTTTTAAATCATCCACATTTTTAAAAAGCTCTTCCATTGATCCATATTGACCAATTAACTTCTTGGAAGTTTTTTCTCCTATTCCTGGAATTCCTGGAATATTATCAGCACTATCTCCCCATAATCCTAAGATGTCAATCACCTGAACAGGGTCTTTAACCTCAAATTTTTCACAGATCTCTTTCACTCCCCAAACTTCAGCAGGTTTGCCACCTCTTCCTGGTTTGTACATAAATGTTTTATCTGTGACCAATTGACCAAAATCTTTATCGGGAGTCATCATATAAGTTACAAAACCTTCTTTTTCAGCAATTTTTGCAAGCGTACCAATTACGTCATCTGCCTCAAACCCTTCTTTAAGTAATAGAGGGATTTTAAACGCCTGAACAATTTCTTTTATTGGCTCAATCATGTTGCGAATATCCTCGGGCATTTCTTGTCGATTTGCTTTGTATGCAGCAAAGTCATCCATTCTATTGGTTGCTCCGCCTGGCGCATCAAATACAACCGCAATATGTGTAGGCTCTTCTTTTTTTAAAACATCTATCAATGCGTTCGTAAAACCAAAAGCGGCAGAAGTATTTTCTCCCTTTGAATTTACCCTTGGGTTTTTTGAAAACGCAAAATACGCACGATAGATTAGCGCAAATGCATCTAAAAGAAAAAGTTTTTTATCTGCTTTTGGTGTTAACATGATTTTTATTTAAAAATAATTACAAAATCAAAGGTAATCATTTGTTAGGTATTTCTAAGTCTATTTTTTATAGTGCTGTATGCAACCTTTTTAGCATTGTTTACGTTTTTAACATCGTAACTATACATATATTAAAACTACTAATAAGATGATTACTACTACTAATTCTTCTTGCCTTATAAGAGCGAAGGCTCTATTTCGAGTATCTTACTACGCTATTCTTTTGGTCTTTATTATGATGGCTAACTTTATCTATGCCCAAAAAAGTCCATCTGACGGTATGCAATCAGTTGAACGAAATTTCAGTTCATTCAGTAAACAAAATCAACAAAATTTATCTAGTTGGAAAGCTTTAAATGACTCCAAATATTACAACCATCCAGACTTTGGAATTCTTGCTGAAAACGCACCCTGCTCTGAATGTGTAGAAGATTTATCAAAAAGAGAAAAAGATTTACGTTATTATATTGACATCAACGACAACAGCCGTTTTTATGTCCAAAAAGCCCATGGTTTATTACATTATCAAGATGGTGAGTATTTAAAAACTATAGACTACAGCCTTTCTCCTGAATCGTCAACGGAATTTGTTTCTGACTTTTATTTAAATAATGTAAGGATAAATAGTCAAGAAAAACATACCGAAATTGTAACTGACCAAGGAAGTGTTCAATTAAACAAATGGAAACTCTATAAAAAAACAAACGGAGATGAATTATTTCTCGAGGAAGCAAATTGGACAAACTACACAGTTGGTGCTGATGGAATGATAATTAAAAACATTTTTACTGGTATTGATGCAGAACTAATTATTTATCCTGGTGGAATTAAGACAAACTTTGTAATTAAAGAAGCTAAGTTTGGGAACTATGAATCACTCATTTTTAGAGATGAACTGGCACTAGCAAGTGGTCAAGAATTATCTACAAAGTTGAAATCAAACCCTTCTATTACTGAGGGTGTAGATGATTTGGTTGTTTCGTCAAATGGTCAAAATCTAGTTGAATTTAATCAAGCAGTTGCATATCAACTTGGCGGTGATAAAAAGAACTTTACTGAATTGAAATATATTGTCAACCGAAACAAAGTAGATGTTGTTGTTCCAGCTGATTGGATTGAAAAATATAAAGGCGAGTTTGATTTGGTAATTGATCCACAAGTCACTGGTTCAAATACTTTAGCACAAGGATCAATTACGGGTTCTTTATACAATGCATCTTGTAACTTTGACAATAGTTGTGACCAGTTTTTAACAGTACCTGCTCCAGCTAATGCAACATTTGATGATGTTCTTTGGAGCTTTGATTATCAAGCAATAAATGGTGCTTGGATGAGTGAAGGAGCAGTTAGGTTTACTACTGGAAGCTGTGAAAGCCCATCACAAGCAGGCTACTTCTGGTTTTGTAATACTAACGCAGGAGGTACATGTCAAGGGTTAAATAATTCTGCCTTTAGTGACTTGGGAAGCTGTTTACCTGGACCATCTTGTAATACACAAAATGTAGATTTTACAATGGAGTTTTTCAGAAGCTGTTATGGGACAACAGGATGTAACAACCTTTATATCGCCGCATTTTCACCTTGGACAATGACTATAACAGGACAAACAATTGATTATACGAACCCATCTAACCCTATTACGATGTCTGCAACAACTGTTTGTCAAGGCGAAGATTTAACAGCTACAACTACTGGACAAGATGGAGTCCCACCCTACACTTATAACTGGAGTTTTGATCCCTCAGGAACACCATCGGTAGGGACTGGTAGTTCTACAAGTATTAATTTTCCAAATGCAGGTACACAGACACTTTATTCTATTATTACTGACGACTGTGGTAACGAAAGTACATCATCTGTAAATATTACAGTTCATCCAACTCCAACCGTATCGCCTAATCCAGTTGCAGAATCAATATGTGATGGTGAAACAACAGGAATCTCGTTGAGTGGGTCACCAACTGGCGTAACATATTCTTGGACCGCTAATCCAACGAATGTTACTGGATCATCTGCTGGCTCTGGAAATGCAATTAATCAAACTTTAAACTCTGCTACTGGTGGAGATGTTGAATACACTATTACGCCTTCAGCAAACGGTTGCCCAGGGTCTCCAGTTACAGTCGTTGTTGATGTTAATCCAAATCCTAGCCCAACGATAACGGGACAAACCACATATTGTGCTGGTAATACTGCTGCTATAAGTGCTCCCTCTGGGTTCTCAAGTTATAACTGGTCAACAGGGGCGAATACTCAAAATACAAATGTAACAGACGCTGACAATCCAATTACTGTTACCGTAATAGATGCAAATGGATGCCCTGGAACCTCTCCAGCATTTACTGTTTCAGAAGAATCTCAGATTAATTATTCAGAAACCATTGAAATTTGTCAAGGTCAAAGCACAACAATACATGGAAATACTGAAACAACAGCTGGATTATATGAAGAAACCTTTACAACTGGAGGGTGTGATAGTACTGCATCAATTACTTTAGTTGTAAATTCATTGCCTTCGATAACCGCCTCAGCTACAGATACTGATGTTTGTATAAATGATGATACTGATCTCTCTGGGTCAGGTGGATCGAGTTATGATTGGGACAATGGATTAGGTGCTGGAGCAAACCATAACGTTTCTCCAGGATCAACTACAACTTATACGGTTACTGGTACTGATGCTAATGGATGTGAAAATACTGACGATGTAACGATTACTGTAAATCCACTTCCAACTGTTGACGCAGGAACAGATATAAGTGAATGTGAAAATGAAACTATTATTTTGTCTGGTTCAGGTAGTGCAACCAGTTACAGCTGGGATAATGGTGTCTCAGACGGAGTAGGATTTACTCAGCCTGTTGGAACCGTGACTTATACTGTGACAGGAACCGATGCCAATGGGTGTGAAAATACTGATCAAGTTGATGTAACAATTGAATCTGCACCAAACGTATATGCTGGTACTGATGTTACCGTTTGTGAGAATGAGACCATAACTTTAAGTGGTTCTGGAACTGCTACAAACTACACTTGGGATAACGGCGTAACAGATGGAGTTGGTTTTACACAGTCTCCAGGAACAGTAACTTACACAGTAACAGGAGAAAGTTCTGCTGGATGCGCCGCAACAGATGAAGTTGATGTAACGGTTAACCCTTCCCCAACAATTGATGCAGGATCAAATCAAGAACTGTGTGATGGTGACAATGTTACACTTACTGGCTCTGGAAATGCCGACACTTATACTTGGGATAATGGCGTAACAGATGGAGTTGATTTTACCCCTCCGCTGGGAACAACTACATATACAGTTACTGGCGAGAATACGGCTACAGGTTGTACTGCAACTGATGATGTTGACATTACTGTAAATGAATTGCCAACCGTTGATGCTGGAGCTGATCAATCAATATGTGAAGGAGAAGAAATTATTCTTTCTGGCTCTGGAGATGCCACTAATTATACTTGGGATAATGGAATTACGGACGGAGTTGGTTTTACTCCTAGCGTTGGAACAACTGTTTACACAGTAACTGGCGAAGATGCTAATGGATGTCAAAACACGGCTACGGTTTCTATTACAACAACTACAAACCCCATTGCTGATTTTTCTGCTGATCCAACTGAAGGAGAAGCTCCGCTTGAGGTTGAGCTAACAAATAACTCTAGCAATGGGTCAACTTTTGAATGGGATTTTGGAAACGGTCAATTTGAAAACACAAACAGTCCAACAGATCAAAATACTGTTTATACAGAACCTGGGGTTTTTGAAATTTGGCTAACCGTAACAAATGACGAAGGATGTACTGATCAAATGAGTTTAACAATTGTAATCGATGATTTGCCTTTAAGTTATACAATTCCCAATATATTTACTCCCAATAAAGATGGTTCGAATGACTTTCTAAATATGAATGTAAATAATGCAGAAAGTATTTATATGGAAATATTTAATCGTTGGGGGAATTTAGTTGGAATTGTAGACTCAATAGACCCTGAAAAAGGATGGGATGGAACCGACCATAAAACGGGTCAGCCAGCATCTGAAGGAGTATATTTTTATACCTACAAAATTGTTGACCTTGATGGTGAAGAAGTAAATGGGCACAATTATGTGCATTTGAAGCGGTAATTTGAAGCGCTTTGATTTAACCCGTATATTAAATATACTTTGGAAATACGTTCGTAAAAGATATAAGATGTTAGACTTGTTGTAACCAGGTATTTATTTTTCAACTGTCTATTGTCCAATGTCTAAATTCTAAAAACCATTACCGCTTGGAAAAGTTTCTACACCTTTACGACTTAAGTTGGTAGCACTATTAATAAATTACTCTATAATTTCAAACATCACTTCTTCTCCAGTTCTTTTTTGAGAAAGAATATTTATGGATTCTTCTGATAATTGAAAGATACGAGCATAGCCTCCTGTTGTTTGGGAGTCTCGCATTAAAGCTATTATTTTTCCAGATGGTGTAAGTTGAATAGTTCCCGGTTGAACAGGAGCTGTAATAATCTCTTCTGCTTGAATTTTTAATGTGTGTTTGATTTCATAACCCATTCTGTTACTGTTTTTCCCTACTTTAAACTCACCCATTGACAGATATTTTTGTGTGTTTCTTGGTAGCAATTTGAAATCTGGTCCAGGAAAGACTTTTAAAATGTTGTCTTCAAATTTATTTTGGTGTCGCATAACTTTAGAGTGCGTTTTTTCTTTATAATCAAAGGATTTTATACTTAATTCTTTACCCTTCTCTAATAAAAAATTATCTGCTACAACTGGATAAAAACTGCAACTTTTAAATGCCTTCTTCATTTCGAATCCTTCTTTCACAGATAAATATCCAAAAACACCTTTTTGTGGTGGCTCAAAACTCAATTCACTTCCCGCAGGAATAAAAACCCTTGTGAATTGCTCTATTTCTTCACCGTTTAATTTTGCTTTGAATGATGCACCCGTTATCGCTACATAGGTAGATACACCAAAATACAACGTTGGTCCCTGAAGCATAAATTCTATTACAGGAGTCCCCTTTTTATTGTCCAATAAATAATTAGCTAAATGGAAAGCATGTTGATCCATAGCCCCGCTGGTTGGAATTCCTTGATTTCTAAAACCAAACCTCCCTTCGTCTTGAATGGAACTGTGTAATCCTGCCTTAAGAACTTTTACCATCCTTTTTTTGGTTTTATGATATATGTATTTTCTTTCACTTGCTCCTGAATAGATTGAAACCTAGCTTTGTCTACAGAAAAAAACTTCACATAGTCTCCAGCTTTAAGTAATGAAGGTTGTTCTGCATTATTATCAAAAAAATTGATTGGACTTCTGCCTATAATATTCCATCCTCCTGGAGAATCAATTGTATAAACTCCAGTTTGATTTCCAGCTATTCCAACAGATCCAGCAGGAATAACATTTCTTGGTCTAGTTTTTCTTGGTGTTGATAAAATAGGGTTTAACCCTTCTAAATATGGAAATCCTGGTAAGAATCCTATAAAATATACTGGATATATTGGAGCTGTATGATGAGCTATTATTGCTTTTATAGACAACTTATGATGCGTTGAAAGTTCTTCTAAATCAATTCCAAACTTTAAGTCGTAACATACAGGTATCTCGAAAATATTTCCGTTATCTACTACATCTTTTTCAGGCAGTTTATCAATTAAACTATATAGTTTTTCGACAAAATCTCTGACATCAATATCATCTTTTAAATAGAGTGCAATACTATTATACGCTGGAGTTGTCTCAATGATAAACTCAAAAAAATGATCATTAATAAGGCGGTTTGTAACTACAACACTCTTGTGGATTTGCTCATCAATTTTTTGAGACCAATTTAAAAGAAAAGCAAATTCTCCAAAAGGAAGTATTTCAGGTTTGATTATCATTTTAAATTAATTTGGTGAATTTCAAGTTTTCGGTGAATGTAATTTAAAATTTCAACCGCATTGGGATGGTCGCCATGAATACAGAACGTTTCTCCTTCAAGCGCAATTTTATCATTTTGTATTGTTGTTACTTCACCCAACATTATCATTCCATACAATTGTTCCCAAGCTTTTTTGGGAGTTTTTAGAAGTCCTTCAGGATTGTCACGGGAAACAAGTGATAAATCTTTATTGTAAGCTCTGTCTATAAAAGCCTCTACTTTACAATGGAATTTAACTTTTGCTAAATGATAAACTACTGAGTTAAAAGGCACATAAAGTATTGGGTGGATCGCTAGGCGAGATATTGCTGTAAGAAAAACCTCTGCTGTTGATTCATCATGTGCAAGCTTATTATACAGTGCACCATGTGCTTTAATATGATGCACTGTAGTATTTTTAGCTAATGCTAACTCATAAAATGTACTGATTTGTCTCTGTAAACTATCAATAAGATCAATTTTTCTCATTTGCAACTCAACCCTTCCAAAGTTTTCTTTATCTGGATAAGAAGGATGCGCTCCAACTTTAACTTGATTTTTTTGTGCCAAATCAATTGTTTCATTCATACTTTCTTTATCACCTGCATGTCCGCCGCAAGCAATATTACAAGAAGAAATTAACGGCATAATTTTAAAATCCTGACCTGCTCCTTCTCCTAAATCTGCATTTATGTCAATTGTTTTATTACTATCCATCAAGGAATTAACGTTTGATGCGCTCCTTTGTTTTGTTTTTATCTATTTCAAATCTCAAATCAGCGTTATAAATCAAACCACTACTTCTCTCCAACCATTTTAGCGGGGTCAACCCATTCATCATATTCTTCAGCTGTAAGATAGCCTAGCTCAAGCGCAGATTCTTTTAAGGTTGATCCTTTTTGATGAGCGTTATTCGCTATTTCTGCTGCTTTGTAGTATCCAATTTTTGTATTTAACGCTGTTACTAGCATCAATGAGTTATTCAATAATTCATTGATTTTCGATTGATTTGGCTCAATTCCTTTAGCACAATTTTCCGCAAAAGAAACACACCCATCTCCAATTAATCGTGCTGATTGCAATAAGTTTGCAGCCATAACAGGTTTAAATACATTCAACTCGTAATGTCCTTGTGTGCCTCCAACAGCTATAGCAACATCGTTACCAATTACCTGAGAGCAAACCATTGTTAATGCTTCACATTGAGTTGGGTTTACTTTACCAGGCATAATTGAAGAACCAGGTTCGTTTGCAGGAATGATCAATTCACCAATTCCCGAACGTGGACCAGAAGCCATCATACGAATGTCGTTTGCGATTTTATTTAACGAAACTGCAATTTGTTTTAATGCACCGTGTGTTTCAACCAAAGCATCGTGTGCAGCTAACGCTTCAAATTTATTCTCAGCTGTTACAAAAGGTAGTCCTGTAAACTCGGCAATTTTTTTTGCTACAAGTTCAGCATAACCCTTCGGAGTATTGATTCCAGTTCCAACAGCTGTCCCGCCTAACGCCAACTCAGAAAGGTGCGCCATTGTGTTTTTAAGGGCTTTTAAACCATGGTCTAACTGCGAAACGTAACCTGAGAACTCTTGCCCGAGCGTAAGAGGAGTTGCATCCATTAAATGGGTTCTACCAATTTTTACTACATCTTTAAATGCTTTCGCTTTTTCGTCCAGCACATTTCGCAACATTTCAACACCTGGAACAGTATTTTCTACAATTAGTTTATAGGCAGCTATATGCATTCCAGTTGGGAACGTATCGTTTGAAGATTGCGATTTGTTTACATCATCATTTGGTTGAAGTGTTTTTTCTCCTTCTCCCATATTCTTTCCTGCAATCACATGAGCACGATTTGCTATTACTTCATTTGTATTCATATTTGATTGCGTACCAGAACCCGTCTGCCAGATTACTAAAGGAAATTGATCATTGTGTTGACCGTCTAGGATTTCATCACATACTTTAGATATTAAATCTCTTTTTTCCTCAGACAATTCCCCCAATTCACAGTTTGTATGTGCAGCTGCTTTCTTTAAATAAGCAAAACCATAAATAATTTCTAATGGCATACTTCCAGCTGATCCAATTTTAAAATTGTTTCTAGAACGTTCAGTTTGAGCTCCCCAATATTTATCTGCGGGTACTTTAACCTCGCCCATTGTATCTTTTTCTACTCTATATTCCATATTATGTGTTTTATTTATGATTTATTTTTTATTTTTACGGCATTAAACGTTTACAAAAATAATATAAGATGAGTATTTTCGGTTTAGTTCTGTTTCTTTTATTAGGTGGAATGGCATTTTGGCTGTTGGTTTTTCTACTTGCTTTTGCAGTTCCATACTGGATTACCCTTGGAGCGTTTGAACAATTGCGTCCAAAGAGAGTTTTTGACGAAGAAGAAAATCAGTAAATTTTATACTTACTGTCTAATATAATTTAAGGAGTGCGAAAGCGCTCCTTTTTATTTTGAAAATTGTATTTAAACCTCCATTCGTCATTAATTCTCAATTCTTATTGAAAATCCTAAAACCTTACTGAACAATCCAAAGATTAGGGTTTAACTGATTAACAGCATTTCCTTTTACTTCGTGTATTTCAAAATGTGCAACCGATACATTTCCAGATTTGTTCGGTAATAAAGAACCTATTTTCGTTTTGGTTGAGACACTTGATCCCTTGGTAACATAAACATCTTGTAGGTTAGAGTATACACTACGGTAATTCCCATGTTTTATAATAACAACTTTACCTGCACCAGGTATATTGATTACGCTCGTAACTTCACCTTCAAAAACGGCACGCACGTTTGCATTTTTTGGTGTGCTTATGTCTATCCCATTATTTTGTGTGTAAACATTCGCCAATGTAGGATGAGCATTTTTACCGTAATTTTGAGTAATCGTACCTTTCTCTACAGGCCATGGTAACCTTCCTTTATTTGATGCGAAATTTTTACTTAATGTTTCACTCTCTTTCGTAGATAAAAAGGCAACTGGGTCTTCTTTTTTATCGGGGGGTTCTACTGAAGGTGTGTTATTTTTCTTTCTTTCTTCTTCAGCCTTCTTTTTAGCTTCGGCAGCTTTACGCGCCTTTTCTATTCTTGCCTGTTCAGCAGCAATTTCTCTTTGAATAGCAGCTTGAATTTCTCTTTGAAGTCTCTCTTTTGCCGCCTCTTGTTCCTCAAGTTCTGCTAGTATTTCCTGCTCCTTTTCTTTAAATTTATTATAAATTTCTTCCTTTTCTCTTTTTGCTACAAGAATTTCAGCACGTTCTTTTTTCTTTTTCTTCGCGAGTAAAAGTTGATCTTGTTTTTCTTTATCTAGCAGTTCTATTTCTTCTTTGAGTAAGTCCATGTTTTGATTGATTAACCGCAACTGCTTTTTTTGAATTTCAGCGAGCTTTTCTAAGTATAGTTTTCTTTTCAATGCTTCTTCAACAGAACGCGCACTAAAAATAAACATTAGATCGCCATATTTATTCCGTTTTTTATACGCATATAGAAGTAAGTCTGCATATTGCTTTTTAAGCTTTTCAATTTCTGCACGAAGCTCTGCAATTCTGCCTTGTTTTTGTTCAATTTTCAGTTCGGAAGAACGTATCTGATTATTAATGTTTCCTAAGAGTCGCTCGCGATACTTTACTTGTTGGTTTATTAAATTAACTTCTTCTAAAGATAACTTTGTGTTTTTCTTAGATTTTTCTAATAGTGTTTTAGTCGTTGCAATTTGCTTTTCAATTGCAGCTTGCTCTTTTTTAAGGCGTTCAGACCCCGTTTGAGTCCAGCTAACAAACTGAAAACAAGTTACTATAAGAAATAACGCAACATATTTATTCACACTTTTCATACCTGTTTGGTATAGCTAAATATAATACTCTTGGATCATTTACACTCGTTTTATTATAATCAAAACTAATATCAATCGTATCTCTAGGTGTTTCAACAATAATATTTCCAGAAAGTGGAACATTGTATCCATTATTCATTTCTCTATCAAAATACCTCACATTTATTGTTGTGGTATCATCTGGACTATCAACAATAATTCGCTCTAAGTTTTTAGAATCTTTCGACAAATAATATTGAATATAAACATCTCCAGAATCGTCTTTATTTTGTCTTCGGAGTTTTCTTTTATTGTGAGAAGAAATAATGTAATTGTATGAATCCTTAATACGATAATATTCTTCATCACTATCCCAGCCGATTGGCATTCCCAAAATTAATTCTTCGATATTAGCATGTTGAAAATCTACATCAAAAGTGTTTTTCAAATACAACATATCCTCTTTTATAAAACAATTATTCCTTTTATCTACAATTGTTAAAGTGTCAGGAGTAACCATTGTATTATAAATTGGGATTCTAGCATAAGTAATAAGCGCATGTAAAGCACTGTCTGCCCTTAATCGAATTGATGTTTTAAAGGAAATTTTATATTCGCTATCTGAATAGTGAGAGCTCAATTTTGTGTAAAAATGTTCAGGACGTTGTTTTGAAAGACTATCTAATCTATCTATTAAAACTGATTCTTTGACTTTTGGCAGTTTTTCAGTGTTCTCTTCAAAATCCTGCTTACGATTACCGCAAGAAACCAGCAAAAATAAACTTAATAATACGTACAACCAACTAATAATACTGCGGTGCATAAAATGTCTTTTCTTTTATTTTTTTATCTAATAATGTGTTTCTTGATTCAAGTTTTTTAGCTTTTTCCCAAGCTTCAATAGCTTTCTCTAGTTGATTATTATGTATGAATAAATCCCCTAATAAATCATATAGTTCAGCCTTGTATCTCACTTCTGAGATTCCCTCTTGAACTGTTTTGATTCCCTCATTCGTATTTCCTTTTTTATACTGTAAATACGCTTTGGTGTAATAAAAATCAGAACCTCTTTTCTCTTTCTCCACAGACTCTAGTAACGCTTCTGCTTTAGTTAGATTTTTTTCAGACTTTGCGAGAGAAAACGCATAATTTATTTTTATTGTAGCAGAATTTTCATTTAATGACATGGCCTTGTTATAAGCCTCCACGCCTTCTTTAAATTTCTTTTGTGCGAAATAGATCTCACCTTTTCTCATACTAAAACGAGCTTTCTGCTTATCATCATCCAAAATATAAAGTTCTCCTTGGCTTAAAAAATCCATCGCCTCGTCTTCACGACCTGTGTAAAGCGCTCCTTCTGCTGCTGCATAATAGACAAAAGGCAGTGAAGGAAAGTATGAAATAGCCTCTTTTGCATCTTCATAAAGTGCTTGATAATCTTTATAGGCACTCTCAAAAGCCAAAATACTTGTCCATAAACGATACTCATCCGTATTGTTTTTTAATGCCTCGCGATAAAAGTATAATGCTTCTTTTGTTTGTCCACTCTGACTCAACACTTCAGCACGAAATGTCAAAGATTTAGCGTCGTTTTGATGCACTTCAGCTAAAGTTTTACTCAACTTCAATACAACTGAATCAGTCACATTTGGAATAGAGTAAAGATGTTCCAAAAGCTTCATTTTGTCTTCTAAACCAATCTCTTCGCTCCCAACAACTACTGGTAAAGATTTTAAAAATTCTTCGTTTTCTCCTTTTCTAGCATATTCATTTGCTAAAATCAAATGTGCAACACCATTTTCATGATCGTTTAATGCAAGTTCTTTGATAAGTTGGAAGGCTTTTTCATCTTCTCCTTGATCTTCGTAAAAAGCGATTATTGTTTCTAAAACTTCTGTGTTATTGGGAAATTCTTTTTTCAAGAGCAGAAGTGTTTCCTCTGTTTTATCTAATTGATCGAGCTCTTGATAAAGATCAGCTTTCATAATCATAATTTCAGGCACAACACCGACTTGATCTTGTAATTGATTAAACACTGTTATTGCTTTTTCATAATTCTTACTATAAACCAATACTTTCCCATAACCGTAAACCCAGTCTACATTTCTTGGCTCGTGCTCAACAAGTTTTGAAAAATTTTCTACAGCATCTTCAAAATCTGCTTTTTCATATTGAATATATGCGAGCTCCTGGGTGTAAAAAATATTATCTTTATCAAGTTCTTGAGCTTTCTTGAAATAGTCTAAAGCAGTTGTGTTTAATTTTTGCTCTTTCGCTATTTCACCAAGTCCAAAATAGACAGCATCATCATCAGATTTTTCTTCTAAGCATTCTTCGTAAAGTTTTTTGGCTTCATCAAGATTACCCGCTAATTTTTCACGAACCGCTTGATGAAATCGCTCTATATAAGGAAAGTTTTTAGAAGACAAAGCCTCAATGTCATCCAGAGATTCCTCCTTCATAGACTCTTCTTTATCTTTAATCTGAGCGTTAATTCCAAAGGAAAAACAAAATATTAATACTATGTGAAAATATCTATTCATTACTTTTCAAAGGTAGAATAATCTCCAAGACTTATATCTTCTGGGGTTTGTTTATAAGTAACTTTGTTCCCAATCATACTGTCTTTGATATTTGAATTAGAAAGTTGAACTTCTGTTTGAATAATTGTGTTTGAAATCACGCAATTTTCAACAAATGAATTTTCACCAATTGAAACATGTGGACCAACTACAGAATTGTTAATTGTTACATTTTCACCAATAAAACAAGGTGGAATTATCACAGAGTTATTCAATTCAGCCGACTTACTTACCAATTGGACTTGTTTTTCTCTATCAAACTCCAAAATGCGTTGGTTAGCATGAACCGTTACTTTCTTATTACCACAATCCAACCATTCGATAACTTTTCCAGGTTTAAATTTTTTGCCTTTTTCTGTTAATCTACGTAATGCATCTGGCAATTGATATTCACCACCTTTTATCACATCGTTGTCAACAAGGTATTTCAATTCTTTTCTTAAATCACTGCCTTCTTTGAAGTAATAAATTCCAATCATTGCTAAATCAGAAACAAATGTTTGTGGCTTTTCCACAAAGTCAATGATTTCTTCTTGATCATTCATCTTAATAACGCCAAAAGCACTCGGATCTTCAATTTGCTTTACCCATAGAATCCCATCATCATTTGGATCAATTTTAAAGTCTGCTTTAAACAATGTATCAGCAAATGCAACAACTACAGGACCATCTAACTTTTCTTCAGCACACAAAACAGCATGTGCAGTTCCTAAGGGTTCTGTTTGGTGATAAATACTGCCTTTAGCACCAAGTTTTTCAGCCAAAAGAATCAATTCTTTTTCTACATCATCTCCAAAATCTCCAATTACAAATGCGATTTCATCAATGGGCTCACTGCAAACCTTTGCAATGTCTTCAACCAAACGATGAACAATAGGTTTTCCTCCTACAGGAACTAGCGGTTTTGGTACAGTTAAAGTATGTGGTCTAAGACGAGAGCCTCTTCCCGCCATCGGTACGATAATATTCATAATTATTTTTTTCCAGTGCTACCAAAACCACCTTCTCCGCGGTTGGTGTCAGTTAATTCTTCTGCGATTTCCCATTTAGCTTGTGAAACTTGAGCAAAAACCAATTGTGCAATTCGATCACCATCTTCAATAACAAAAGGACTTTGAGATATGTTTACTAATATCACGCCAATCTCTCCTCTATAATCAGCATCAATTGTTCCAGGTGAGTTTAAAACAGTAATTCCTTTTTTTAGTGCCAAGCCACTTCGTGGTCGTACTTGTCCCTCATAACCAACAGGTATTTCAAGAAACAATCCTGTTTTTACAAGCGTTCTCTCTAGAGGTTGTAAAGTAAATGACTCAGATAAATCAGCTCTCAAATCTAATCCTGCCGACCCCTCAGTTTCATACTGTGGCAAATCATGCTTTGATCGATTTATAACTCTTACTTTCATACTTTTCTTATTATTCGTGTGGTCTTATAAATTTTAATTTGTGTTTATATTTAGTTGAAAAAAACCACAATTCTACAACTAACACAATCTCCAAAAGTAGCCTTTTTTAACCAGATTAATGAATTGTCTACTTTGATTTTTCAACAGTGAGTTGAGGACAGCTTAGCAAAGCTAAAACTTAATGCTTAGTCATTTTCTTAAAGAATGTTATAATTGCCTTTTTCTGTAACCAATTTATAAAGCACGCTCTTACTTTAGATTGATTCTAAATAATATGTGCTGACAATATTATGACAATAAAAACAGTGGTTTTAATCATCTTTGCAGTAAGAAAACTAATAGGTTTAAGTGGACGAAATTCACATATTTGCTTTTACGCACCGCCAATTGGAAGTCAATCAAATTGGCTGGCTTCACATTGCTCCTGACAATCAAAAAGATAGGCTGAATGAATTGAAGGCTGAGTTTGGTTTTTTTGAGCTTATGTTTCTATCAACATGTAATCGTGTTGAATTGATTTTTAAAACTAATCAGTCAATAAGCGAAAAAGAAATTTATCAAATATTAAAAACCCTTTATCCTGAATTTTCAGCTGAACGGTTGACACTCTTTTCGAGAAATGCAGAACATTATCAGGGTGAATTGGCGATTGAACACCTCATCAAAGTGACCTCTTCCATTGACTCAATGATTATTGGAGAACGTGAAATTATCACTCAGGTTCGCAAAGCATTCCAACTTTGTAAAGGTTATGGAATAACGGGTGATACGATTCGTCTTGTGATTCGTCACACCATTGAGACGGCAAAAAAAATATACACAGAAACAAATATTGCACAACGTCCTGTTTCTGTAGTTTCTTTGGCTTATCATACATTAAGAAGTAAAAATGTTCCACTCGATGCACGATTTTTAGTTGTAGGTGCTGGAGTTACAAACACTAATATGAGTCGTTTTCTCAAAAAACACGGATTCAAAAACTTTTCTGTTTTTAATCGAACTTTTGAAAAAGCAGAACGGCTTGCAGAACATTTGGGAGGAAAAGCTTTTAACCTTAAAGATTTAAAAACTCATAATCAAGGGTTTGACGTATTAATTACTTGTACAGGAGCTGAAAACACAATAATCACAGAAGAAATATACAATCAACTTTTGCAAAAGGATACAAGCTCCAAAATAATTATTGATTTAGCTATTCCAAATGATTTAGATACAGCACTTTTAGGCAAACACGTTATCGACTATATTTCTGTGGATTATTTACAAAAAATATCTCACAAGAATTTAGAAGAACGCGCCCGTGAAATTATTCACGTTGAGGAAATTATAAATGATGCAGTTCTCGTATTTAAAGACATGTTTAAAACACGTCAAGTCGAGCTAGCAATGAAGACTGTGCCTGCAAAAGTAAAAGAGATAAAATCTACAGCTTTGGAACACGTTTTTGCAAAAGAAGTGGAAACATTAGATGAACAATCCAAAGAGACAATGGAAAAAATCATCAATTATCTTGAGAAAAAATACATTAGTGTTCCTATGAAAATGGCGAAAGAAATATTACTTAAAAAATGAATAAAATAATCATCGGTTCTCGTGGAAGCGACTTGGCTCTTTGGCAAGCAAACTTTGTTAAAAGTGAATTAGAAAATGCTGGTCAAGCAGTAGAAATAAAAATCATTTCAACCCAAGGTGACCGTATTCAACACTTAAGTTTTGACAAAATGGAGGGAAAAGGTTTCTTCACAAAAGAAATCGAAGCCGCTCTTCTTGAAAAAGAAATTGATCTGGCAGTTCACTCGCATAAGGACCTCGAAACAACTTCTCCAAAAGGATTAATTATTGCAGCAGTTTCTTCACGTGAAGATCCCTCAGAGCTTCTGTTAATGCACAAGAATGCAGTTGATAACTCACAACCTCTAGGATTGAAAAAAAATCCTATTGTTGGCACTTCTTCTGCACGTAGAAAATCACAACTGATTCACTTCAGAGATGATTTAGAAATTAAAGATTTAAGGGGAAATGTGCCTACGCGAATCAATAAGTTGCGAGAAGGAAACTACGATGCAATTGTATTGGCGCTTGCAGGAGTAAAGCGTTTAGAGTTAGATCTTTCCGACCTTCATGTTGCGACATTAGACCCAACCGTTTTTATTCCTGCTCCTGCTCAAGGAGTACTTGGGTTACAAATTCGCGAAGAAGATACAGCACTAGCGTCTATACTTTCCAAACTAAACAATAAAGAAGTTCAAACCCGAATCGGCATTGAACGTCGCGTGTTAAAGCTACTTAATGGTGGTTGTCAATTACCTCTGGGTGTATATTGTCCGAATGATGCAGATATTTATGTCGCTTTTGCACAGGACTGGAAAACAGGTGCAACATTTCAAAAATTCCAAAACGACACAAATTCAGATATTGCTGAAAACATCGTTTCTAAGCTGAAATCATTTGTTTAAACATGTCTGTTTTTATCTCAAAAAAATTAAGTGATGTTACTTTTGAAACATTTTTAAAATCAAAAGGGGTTGAACTTATTGAACAGCCAATGATTTCTTTTTGTCCTATACCATTTTCATTAAAAAGTGAAGATGAATATGAGATCATATTTTTTGCTAGTCCACGCGCTGTAAATTTTTTTTTAAATAACGTTAAAGTAAAATCAACTATTAAAATAGCAACAATAGGAAAGGCAACCTCAAAAGCAGTTGTAGGTTTTGGACACATTGTAGATTTTGAGGGCGAAAAAAGTGGAAATCCTCAGCAAGTGGCTAAAGCGTTTAAAAATTATGCGGATACTCGAAAAGTACTTTTCCCACAATCTACGATATCGCATCGTTCCATTCAGAAATTATTGCCGAAAGAACAAGTCATTAACTTAACGGTTTATAAAACGGAACTCAATCCAATAAAGCTACAAGACACGCCTTCAATTCTAGTTTTTACAAGTCCTTCCAACGTCGAGGCCTTTTTAAAAATGAATACACTCTCAGACCAAAAGCAAAAAGTTATTGCTTGGGGAGAAACAACAGCTAGATTTTTAGAAAAATCAGGTGTTTCAGTTTTTAAAACGCTTCAAAAAAGTAGTTCCCAAGAACTCATAAAAGTACTCGAGGAAATTTTATAATCCGTTGAGGAATCTGTGGACGGGTGGCCTGTGGACGGGGAGCCTGTGGACGGGGAGCCTGTGGATGATGGAACCGTGGTAGGGGGAACGGAACCGTGGTAGGTATGCACGTCCGTGCATACCTACCACCTCCAATCATATTGATCGATCTCTAAAACGCAATTTGTCAATAAATCAATACTTAGTGCGATATCATTTTTGTGTGCCATTTCGATCACTTGATGTAAATGCCTTGTTGGAATAGAAACAGCTCCCGCAATTGAGCCGCCTTCAGTCATGCGCTGAATCCCAGCTGTATCAGTTCCGCCAGCGGTTAAAATTTCTGGTTGCCATTTTATTTTGTGCTTGTCCGCAGTTTGCTTCATGAACTCAACCATTCTGAAATCGCAAATCGTTGAAGCATCCATAATTTTAATTGCAGTTCCTTCACCTAATGAAGTGATTTTTTCGTGCGGGGACGCACCAGGTAAATCATAAGCAATCGTTGTATCCAATCCAAATCCAAAATCGGGTTTTATTTTTAATGAAGAAACATTTGCACCACGAATTCCTACCTCTTCTTGAACTGTAAATACACCGTAAATATCATACGGAACATCAGTGTTTTTTAATCGTTTTAATGTTTCAATTAGTATATAAACTGCAAGTCGATTGTCTAATGATTTGCTATTCACACACTCACCCATCTCAACAAAAGAACGCTCTCTAGTGATTGGGTCTCCAACTTTTATCAATTTTTCAACTTCTTCTTTTGGAAGACCTGTATCAATAAAATAGTCCGTTATTTTTGGGTTTTTATTGCGTTCCTCCTGAGTCATTACATGTATGGGTTTCGCAGCCATAACCCCCATAACATCTTCCTTTCCATGAATCCACACCCTTTGTGCTGTAAGCGTTTTAGGATCGAATCCTCCAAGTGTATGAAAACGAATGAATCCTTTTTCATCGATATGAGTAACGATAAAACCGATTTCATCCATGTGTGCACCAATCATGATTTTTTTGTCTCCTTTCCCTCTTTTTATTGCATAAATATTCCCCATATTATCAACCTCAAGGTCGTCGACAAGGTCTTTAACTTCATTTATGATAAAACTGCGAATCTTTTGTTCATAGCCAGGTGCACCGGGTATTTGGCAAACTTTTTCTAATAATTCAAGGTCCAACGCCATTTTATTTTCTTTTAAATTGTTTTCTATCACCCTCCTTACTGACAGGAAGCGGGTTTTCATTGATTTCTTTTACAAAATTCCGAGTACGGTAAATATCCATTGCCAAATAGATGGCACTTCTCATTGATTGTTCATCAGCGATTCCTTTACCAGCAATATCAAAGGCAGTTCCATGATCTGGAGAAGTTCGAACAATTGGCAGACCCGCTGTGAAATTTACACCATCGTCAAAAGCGATTGATTTAAACCCAGTCAACCCTTGATCGTGATACATAGAGAGAACTCCATCAAATTTTGTGTACTGACGACTTCCAAAAAATCCATCTGCAGGATAAGGTCCAAAAGCCAAAATCCCTTCTGTTTTTAAAGCTTGAATTGCAGGTGTGATAATTTCTGACTCTTCGCTACCCATTGCTCCTTTTTCACCAGCGTGAGGATTTAATCCAAGCACAGCAATTTTAGGTCGAACAATACCAAAATCTTTTTTCAAACTAGATTCCAGCTGGCGGATTTTATCTTCAATTTTTTCTTTTGTTACAGCCTCTATCACTTCTTTTAATGAAATATGAGATGTAACTAAAGCTACGCGTAAATTTCCCGAAACCATCATCATCAATGCGTCTTTCATACCAGATAAATCTGCCAAGTACTCTGTGTGTCCAGGAAATTCAAATCCAGCTTTCTTAATCGTTTCTTTTGAAATAGGAGCTGTAACTAATACATCAATTTTGCCCGAAGCGAGATCTTGGGTTGCTTTTTCGAGCGATTGAAACGCATATTTACCACCTGTTTCATTTGCTTCACCTAGGTTCATATCAACTATTTCTTTCCAGCAAGCAACAATGTTTATTTTACGATGTTGGGCACTTGAAGCATCCTCTACGCGTTGATAAACAAAAAGATCGTCATTGATCGCTTTTTTGTGGTAAGACATCGTTTTTGTTGAACCGTAGATAATTGGAGTACATTCAGCAAGTATTTGATTATTTCCCAGTGCTTTTATAATTACTTCTGGGCCAATACCGTTCAAATCACCAGTTGTTATACCTACTCGGATTGGATCTCTACTCGATTTTAGCGTTTCTTTTATTATCTTTTTATCCATGATTATCTCTATTTTCAAGCCAGATAAATTTATTATCTAAGCTTCACAAAAATAACAATTGTTTACGGATGATGTTTAATTAATATACTTTATACAGCATTGATTTTTTTATAATCCAAAGCCCCTTAACTCAATACATAATATATAAAAGAGACACAGCCAATAACATAAAGGACTCCATATTTTAACGAAACTTTTTTGTTAAAAACCCATTTTGAAATGTTAAAATTTAAAATATCTTTTTTTATGTGAATGTAGTTTAATACTTTAGATGAAATGAAATGAAATTAATAACCTAAGTGATTAAAGATTAACATATCAAATTTTTAATTGACTTGATTAACACAAATTTCTTATTAAAAAAATAACTTTATTTTTAGGAGCAATAATTCCAGTTTTGACATTTAGTCAGTATAACACCGTTTGGGAAGATAATATTTCAAATAACTCTGATACAGGTTATTTAGGAATTGGTACAAGACCAACTGCAAGTAGTACTACGCCCCTCCCAAGTTTTAACTTACAAATTCACGGAGTAGTTGATTATATAAATAATGGAAACCAATCTTCAATGAATGGTAATCCTAATGGAGATTTAGCTTTAAGAAACTCTGTAAATTATGGTAAAACATCTAGGTTGGGTTTAACAAATTCAACAACTGGTCCAGGTGAAAACGACGGTGCATTATTTATGATGGCGGAAAAAGATTTATACATAGTAAATAAAGAAGATGGAGATTTAAATATATCAGCTCCTTCTGTTAGTTTAACTTTTTCAAGTTCAACATCCAGATTATGGTTTGGTGGTTCTCCCTCATTAAACAGTAAGTATGGTCGAATGAATATAGAGACTATTGACAACGGTTTATATTTAAGATTACACCAATCTAATAAATATGGTGTTACTGTTAAGACAAATGATGATAACAGTATTGCTTATCAGTCATTTTCAACTGATGAAAACGAACCAAACTTTAGAGTTACAGGAAGGGGCTATGTTTACGCTAGAAAAATTATTACAACTTTAAATCCTTTCCCAGATTATGTTTTCTCATCCGATTATAATTTATTAAGTCTACCAGAACTAAGAAAATATATAGCAAATAATAATCATCTTCCCAACATGCCTTCCGCTGATGAGATAAAAGAAAAAGGTGCTGATTTAGGTGAGATAAATAGATTATTAGTTGAAAAAGTAGAAGAATTAACACTTTACACTTTAGAACTGGAAGAACGTCTGGCGGAATTAGAGACAGAAAACTCATCAGTCAATGAAAAAACAGCCTTAAATGAACGCATTAATAGGTTGGAAGCCATGCTAGAGCAATTAATAGAGGAGTAAGTTGCTTGGGCTGATTTAAGCTTCGACATCCTACAATACAATCTTTACAAACTCCCAGTAAATTAAGCTTATGAACACACGATGGTTTTAGGAACTGATGAAGCCAAATGAAAAAAGCGTAAAAATTGATTGTTGATATAATCTGATTATAAAAAAAACAGAATGAATAAGAAAAATATAAAAAAAACACTTTTCTATTTTACAGGATTTTTATTGATATCATTAGCATGTAAAAAAGAACAGCCCGAAATGAATAATGAGGTAAAAGACCCTTGCGATTGCGCCACTAAAATAAGTGCTGACTTCAAAATTGAAGAAAGTACGGGAGCAGTTATACAAAACTTAACTGAAACAGATACCGTTTTTAAAAATAAATGGGTTCATTTTACAGCTCTTGAAGAGGATGCGTCTTATACTTGGTATATTGGAACAGAAGAATTAACTGATCAATCTGTAAGCAGGTTCTTCAACGACACTTGGGAAGGCTATGATATACCTATTACATTGGTTGTTGAAAAAGAACCAAATTCAGTTTGCTTTCCTAATGATGATGGATACGATTCTATCACAAAATCTTTCCACGTTTCACAGTATCCAGAGTCTACGGGTGTTCCATTTTCAAATGTTAATGCAGGTTCGATTGAAGGAAAATACAGAGTAAAATCAAGTCATTTACCCGACAGTTTTGATATTGAATTAAATATAACTGTAGATGATCAAGGAGGACCGATTGGTCATTACTTCAATATTATTAATTACAACGGTTATGGTGACAGCTGTATTAATCAGGCAGAAGTAAAAGGAATGAATTACAGACAAATATGGTCTGATCCAACGCTTTCATGCAATACCCTGTATGCAAGGATTCACAATCGAATAGATGGTATAACAGAAATGAGAATGACTTGGGAGGGTGATGGAGGCGGTTATATCTATTATTATGGAAGAAAAATTAATTAAAAATTTAACTATTATGAAACTTAGATTTATACTTAACACAATTATTTTTGTTTTTTTTGTAAACGAAATATCAGCGCAGTGTGATCATGATGTAAATACAAATCCTGATAATCCTTCAAATAATAACGCTCCCGATCAGCGTTATCTTAATGAGTTTAATTGGTGGGAAGGAGAACAACTTCACAACGGTGGATACACGCTTAGCAACATGTACTATAATTATCCCAACGACCCATACGGCCCCATGGGAAACATACAAGATGTCAATCAATCTTCTTATTACCAGTACTTAGTAAAGAATTTTGCACATATTGAGGAGATGAACCCACAAAATGGTTGGGAGTTATTACTTGTGAATTTAGGCAGGTATCCTGATGATGATACAGAAATTATTGGAAATACACTCGAGGATGCTCCATATATAGTACTATACCATCGATATAAAAATTTGATCAGGGTCTTTGTAAAACATGGAATTAACGAGGGCATCAGTAATGCTGTAGATGGAATTAAAATTAACTTATACTATGCTGATCAAGCAGATTATTCAGGTATATTAAGGACTGGTAACCCTATCGACCAATCACTTTCAAATGAAACAGATGTTTTGCATCAAACAGCTATTGCTTCTTCCAATGGTAATCCAAACAAGTTTTGGATGAGTGCAGATTTTACTGTAGCTTTTGACCCTTGTGTTTGTAGCTATTTATCAATTTTGAAACTCGATTTTGAACAATTTCAAGAAACAGAACTCAGTCTTAATGGGCGTGCTGTATCTACTCAAGAATCACTAGTATCTGCTCAAGGCTCTGTTATTGAAAATGATTTTTTGGGCAGCATGGAATATGTGAGTTATATTGATCAAAATACAGATGAAATTACATCTGAAGTAAATCAAGGATACATCACATACCGATTAATTGGGGATCTGTACGATGATTATATAGCTAAGATGGAAGCATACAAGCTTGCTGTAGGATATAATGAAGGAGTAGATAAACAACTAAAGTGGGTGAAATTGTCAAAACAATTTATTAATCTGGCTATAACCGCATTCACTGGTACAAATGGTGTTGGGCTTAGTTCTGGTGATCAAGACTTGCTTCAACAAACGTTTGATCAATTTCCTGAAACAGATTTCACTACTGGAACTGACGAAGAGAAAGAAGAAAAATATAATAATTGGTGGGAGCGAGCATATATGGCAATAGCCGATGGGTATGATTTCTTAATTAATGAAAACATCCCTACGATGAGTGAGATAAATCCAACAATGCCTACTGTAGGTGTTACAGAAATGACTTTTTCTGGATCAATGTTACAAACAAAAGAAATTAACGGTCCTCGATTTTATACCCCTGGCTCTTATTCCGAGGAAAATGAAATTGAAAAACCAACAATGTATCCCGTTTACGATCAACCATTAGGAGTATTTGCACTTCTAGAAAATCCAAAAATAGATATTTATAAAAGTGGTATTCCTGGACGAACTATATGTGAGGATAATCCAGATGAAGAATGTGAGGATTATGTGGTTGAGTATGGTGGAAGCACTTCAGGTACTATAACATACGAGCAAGTTTGTACCGATATTTCGAAAGAACATTACGTACAAATGAAACTAGCTGAGCCGTTAAAATACAGTTTTAATAATTCTTTAGAAATTGAGGACTATCATATTGAAGCTTCATTTCAAATAAAATCTAAAATTAATTCTCCAAATTTGATGCCTCATGACAACTCAATCGATCCAAATTTTTATAAAAGCCCAGATTATGAGGTAAGTAACAATAGTGATTTAAACGCCAATGTAGAGAGTTTGGATTTCGATATTGAAAATGATGTTAACCTTGGCATTGGGGATACATATACTTTGAAAAGCTCTTATGTTCCATTAGAAAACTTTTTGGATTTCCCTATACAATTTAGTACAAAAGAAAATCGAACGTATTATCGCCCTGTGTCAGACCCAAGTTTTGGACACGACTGTCAAGATTTAGCAAACGCTCAGTCAGGTCAATATCATGATGATTATTTTCAGTTTGACGATTTAGAGGTTGAATTAAAATTAATTATAACCGTAAAGTTTGAAGGTCAAAACGAGGATGGTTCAGATCGTGAGTACAAATATTTAAGGACTTATAAAATAAATCAAAATGATATTAATGAGTTATCAAGCCCCGAATACTCTTATTTATTTGTTGAAGAGGGTGCACCTCAAGGAATGTCACAGAATTTATATTTAAATTCACCTATATTTAGTGGAGGACAGGTTGATGGGTGTGATAAATTAGGTAATCAATATTTTTGTCGTGCTTGGAATGATATTGTGATTGAGGGTGATGTCCATGTTTCTAATCCTTTTGAAGTAATGGTTTACGCAGGAAATGAAATTAAAGTTATTGGAGAGTCAACAATTCCAGATGAAATGATATTAGAAATTTTTCCAGAATTTGATTTTTCACAGCCTGTAAATGAAGTTGAAACTGAAAATATAACGGAATATTGTAACAACAATGTTTATCAAGCTAACAGGCCTACTAATAAGAATATTAATTCTGGTATTGATGATGGGGAGTCCAAAAAAATTAAAAATGAATTTAACGTAAAACTATACCCCAATCCAACAAGCGATCTTACTTACCTTGAATATACTTCGTCTGAAGATGGGTTAATTAACGTACAGGTAAAAGATATGAAAGGGAGAATAGTGAAAATAATTGAATCGAACTCGCAAATTCAAAAAGGTAAAAGTAGAAATCAAATTAATACCTCTCATTTTGATCAAGGTGTCTATCTCGTTTGTATAGAAATAAATGGGGTTACAAAAACCTTAAAACTAGTTAAGCATTAAAACTTCGCATTATGCATTTAAAAACTTTATTTATAATTCTAACTTTAAGCATACTTTTCTGTTCTTGTGATAAGAACAAAAGAGTTTCTAAACGATTGTTTAAACCAGGAAGTTGGGAGCTGACTGAACTTTCAGTAAATGGCAACAATATTGTAACAAATTTACCAAAATGGGTCATTAATAATTGTGAAATTTACGATGAGACTTGTTCTGGAGAGTGGCATTACGAAAGCGATGTGAGTGAATTTTACTGGCAATTTAACGATAAAGCTAATACGTTTACTCTTTCACGAGTTGTTGACCCTGCTAATTGTGAAGATTTTTATACCGCTGAAGTTGAACAACAAACCTATCATTTTAGTGGTGAATATAAAGTTATTGAACACAAACGTAAATCAATGACTTTCGAAAGCTATCAAACATTTGGTTTTGAGGGAGAAAAAGTTGTTATTAAAATCAAAAGGGAATGAAATGTTAAATTTCACTCTTTATAGAGTTAACCTGCATTATTCATGAGTTTTCGTTATGAAAAGTCAAAATGTCAATAGATTTGGGAAGCACAGACATTTTTAATGCTCAGAATTGCAACCCACTTTTGGGTATTAAAAATTTTGAGCATTTCCAAAGGTAGCAGCCTGTCCGACCTTTGGCGGAGCAGTTTGGCTTTGGAATAGGAAATTCATGAATAATGCAGGTTAACTTTATCACCAAAACATTAACTAATATAAATCCATAAAAAAAGACCCAATCCATGAGGACGAGTCTTTTAGTGTGTGTTATCAGCCTTTCGTACTTTGGACGATTGGAAAAATTGATAACACACTTGCGCTATTTAGTTTAGCAAATATATGCCTTTCTGAACTTTTACCAAAAATTAATTGATTAAATTTTAGATTTTAAAATTCGCCAAGCACCACCATTATGAGCTTCAAACCCATTTGCTTTTAATACGCGTTTTGCAGAACCGCTTCTAACTCCAGATGCACAACAAGTAATAATTGTTTTCTTTTTATCTAAGTTACTAAGTTGTTTATTTAATTCAGAAAGTGGAATATTTTTCGATCCTTTAATGTGACCGTTTTTAAACTCACCTTTCGTACGAACATCGACAATGATTGCCCCATCATCTATTAATTGTTGGAAATTTACTTTTGATCCAATCCCAAATATTTTACTTAAAAAACTCATGAATTAATATTTTGTTTCTGATCTAATTTTGAAGACCAAACTATGTTGTTTGTAATTTGTAATTTAATTCCATCCAGCCTCCGCCATTTTCACAACTTACACCGTGTGACTTCAGGAATTTTACCGCTTGCCCGCTTCTGTTACCCGATGCGCAACAAAAAACGGTTTCTCCCATAGATTTAATCTCTTGTATTCTATCGGGGATTTCTTGAAGAGGAATATTTATACTTCCCGAAATATTCCCACCTAAAAACTCCATAGGTGAACGCACATCGATTATTTTTTTGTCTGTATTCATAACGTTAACATTTAATTTCATGTAAAGTTAGATTACATATTTTGTTTAAACCGTAACCAAAGTCACACAAAAACTAATCTTCCAAACTAAATACACTTAACAATTTAATTTGGTTTCTATAGAGCAATAATTGATCATCATTTTCCAGTTTTTTTAGCAAGCGTGAAATTACAACTCTTGATGTTGCTAAATCAGTCGCAATTTGATCGTGTGAAAGGTTTAACAATTTAGATCCAGAAATTTTTGCTTTTTGTTGGAGATAATGTTTCAGACGTTCATCGAGTTTTTGGAATGCAATTTCATCAATTGTGTGCAGCATCTCATTAAATCTACTCCGTATTGTTCCCATCACAAAACTTTTCCATGAAGCGTATTTCATCAACCACTCATCCATTACAGTAATTGGAACAGTTAGCATTTCTACATCGTCTTCTGCTACAGCTTTAATTTCACTCGGAAACTGTTCCATACAGCAGGTAAAAGTCATTGCACAACTCTCTTTTGCATTTACATAGTAAAGCAAAATTTCCTTACCATTTTCATCCATTCTTGATACCTTAACAACACCCGAAGCAATAATTGGCATACTTCTTACGATTTGACCATAATCCAAGATCGTATCACCTGCTTTAACAGAAACATGTTTTGCTTTCTTCTCAAACTCCTCTAATAATTTGGGTTCAAAAATTGTTTTAAAATGATCTAGTATTTCCATGGTGCTAAAATATCTATTTTTCGTTAGATGTTTTGGTCTTAAGGAGATTTTATCAGGGGGCAAGTGTATTTAAAAAAAATTGCGTATCGGATACTTTACCAGTAAGTTTTTAACCGCAATGGGCGCTAAGGAGCCGCAAGGGTCGCAAAGGGGATTTCATGGCGTGCTTTGCGCAAACATGGAGTTTGGAGAGTGGTAAATGGATTGTAGGTGTTTGGGGAACCGCAAGGGGCGCTAAGAAGGAGTTCGCAGAGAAAACTTTGCGTGCTTTGCGTGAAAACATGGCGTTCTTGGCGGTTAAAACTGGGAAAAAGTAACAGTTATAATCGTAAATTAGTAAAATTGAAGAAGCTTTATTTAACTGGTAAACATCCCAATAGGCATTTAAAAAGATAGATTCAAAAAATGTATGGTTGTGATTAACCAGCATTATTTAATTGAAATGTATTTGCTCTAGAGGTTTTGTGGATTGTTGTTGAATAATTTTATAGGGTTACCCCTTTAAATCGCAAAACGTAAATAGTTTATGCTCTGCGAGTGTT
>JBBEBO010000037.1:0-89 GCA_040882265.1 Brumimicrobium sp.
GATGCTAAACATGCACAACACCATAAAATACCCGGTGAGGTGGGTGAGTGGCTGATCCGTCAAATGACGGATGCTAAACATGCACAACA
>JBBEBO010000037.1:189-6994 GCA_040882265.1 Brumimicrobium sp.
CCATAAAATACCCGGTGAGGTGGGTGAGTGGCTGAAACCACATGTTTGCTAAACATGCGTACGTTTGCGCGTACCGGGGGTTCGAATCCCCCTCTCACCGCAAGTTCTTTGCTTTGTTAGCTAGGGGGGAGCATGAGTGTTTCTTTTAAAATGGATTGAAATAGTTAAAATGAATTTTCATTTTAGGCATTGTGTTTAAAAAAGATGTACTATCTTTGCAGTCCGATTTTAGAGTCCTAATAACGATTAGGAGTAAGTTGAAATAAAAAACGAACTCATTATAGTTCGGGGTGTAGCGTAGCCCGGTCATCGCGCCTGCTTTGGGAGCAGGAGGTCGCAGGTTCGAATCCTGCCACCCCGACAAGGGGATGATTGATTTCATCCCCTTTTTTTAGTTATAAGCGTTCGTACAGCTTAATATATTATCTGGTCGCGTAGCTCAGCTGGATAGAGCATCTGCCTTCTAAGCAGACGGTCACAGGTTCGAATCCTGTCGCGATCACGAAAGCCCGTCAATAGACGGGCTTTTTTTTGCTAAAAACACCTAAAACCCACTAAATATTATGGGTTTGGCACTTCCCCCAAAAAATCTGAATACAAACAAATACAACCAAATATAAAGAATTGGTGAGTCTTTTGGTGAGTCATTTATTTTCATAAATTTGACTCACCAGATTCGCTCTAGCTCTTTGTAGTAAAGCTCTCTAGAACGAAAGTTGTTTTGTCTTTTTTTAGGATTATACCTAAAAAGCTAATAAAAACAATTAAAAATGGTGAGTCATATGGAAGTAATTCAAAAAAATCACGTCTTATTCTTATTAAGAAAAAGTCGCAAGAAACTAGAAAAACAAACTATCTACATTAGAATATGTATAGATAGTCAGCGTTCAGAATTTTCGTCCCAACAGAAAGTTTTTATCAAAGACTGGGACAATAAAAAAGGTAGAGTAAAACCAAGCGATCGAAGATCAGTATTAATCAATAACTATCTTGAAAAAGCAGAATCTAAAATTTCTGACATTATCTATAAAGCAAATCGGATGGACGGAAGACTTTCACCCGATGAAGTCAAATTAATCTTTCTTGGGAAGGATCCAGAATCATTCAGTAAAAACAAAACCCTCATCCAAGCCTTCGACTACCACAACGACCTCATGGAGAAAGAAGTCGAAATAGGTAAAGTCGTAAAGAAAACCTACACCCGTTACGAAATCACCAAAGATAAGATCAGTACTTTTATGAAAACGCGCAAGCGTATGGAAGACATCCCATTAAAAGACCTTAAACTTGCCTTCATAAGAGAATTCGAACACTACCTCTTAACAGAAGACGATTTACAATCAAATACAGCGCATAAATACATCCGTAACGTCAAGAAAGTGGTCAACATGGCCATCGGATTAGAATGGCTAACCTTTGATCCTTTCAGCCAGTTCAAATGCAAATACAAAAATCCAGAAAGGGTAGTGCTAACCCAAGAAGAAATCGATGCCCTCATTAAGAAAGATTTCAAAATAAAACGCCTGGAGGAAGTCCGTGACGTTTTTGTGTTTTGCTGTTACACCGGCTTTTCCTATTCCGATGTTTTCAACTTCGAACACGACGCATTGTCAAGAGGTATAGACGGAGAACACTGGCTTTCAGCCAACCGCCAAAAAACAGGAGTAAAAGAAACCGTTCCTTTATTGCCAGTTGCCTATGATGTAGTAATGAAATATCGCGATCATGAAGAATGCATCCGTAAGAACAAATTACTTCCTGTAAATACAAATCAACGGTATAATGGGTATTTGAAGGAGATTGCTGACATCTGTGGTATTGATAAGAAACTTACTACGCATATTGCTAGGCATACATTCGCTACGACTATCACTTTATCCAATGGCGTTCCAATCGAAACTGTTAGTGCCATGCTTGGTCACAATTCAATTCGTACCACACAGATTTATGCAAAAGTTGTGGAGAAGAAAGTTTCTGAGGATATGCAGAGTTTGAAGGCGAAGTTGTTTGGTTGTAATCCTAAAAATAAAGATGATCGTAAGATTGGATAATGATATCAAGCTTTATAAATACAAAATTACTCAGAAGGACTGATGGGTTTCACGAAATATTTGGTACTAAAAAGCCCTCAGTTTCTTGAGAACCTATCTTAGTATCGTCTTAGTATCATCTTAGTATCATCTTAGTATAATTTTGGCACCATTTAAAAGTCAACTTAGTACTAAATATCAGTGCTAAGTTCATTGTTTTATCAATGAATTTGGCTTTGTCCAAACTCCGTGGTGTAATACTTTTGATTCTTGCTTTTTGGTTTATCTGGTTCTGTCATTTGCAACAACTCATTTTCAATTAAAGGGATAATATGCCTTTTGTTGTTTAAGGTGCTATTCGCCATTTCTAAAAATTCAAATATTTCTGTTCTAGTCTTTTCTTCTTTCAAACAAAATTCAAGAATACCTTTCTGTTTTTGACTCAAATGATAATCCAAAACATCGTATTTTTTATCATTCAAATTAATAGTTTTTGGCATTCGCTTAAAGATAATCGAAAACCAATGCTCATTAATTTCAAGTACGGCTTTAGGAAGTCCCGCCTTCTCAAGCTCACTATCTATTCTTAACAGCCCTGTTCCGAGCTTCTCAATAAAGTTTGACCTATGCAGTAGGTTTACAATATTCGGATTTCTGTGAATACTTCTTTTTCTTAACTCATCAATGGATAAACCTTTAACTAATCCCCCATAATTGGTTATAGAAACTCTATCATCAAAAACTTCAACTTGAATATGTGTTCCTTTATTAATATAGTCTCTATGAGCAATCGCATTGATAATTGCCTCCTTAAGTGCAACATATGGAATTTCCCATTCTTCAATTCTTGTTGGATTTCCTGATTCAAATTTATAAGCAACATCCAGTGATCTTCTAAGAAAAACAAACACCTCATCAATATTAGTGATAATATCAAAAGTCATATCCTTCTGGTCTTCAATATCCAGTTTAATGGTTCCTTTATAACGCACACACTGAATAATAGCTTGGGGAAGAAACCGCTGGGGGTCTTTTGTGAAAAATAGTACTCCAGTATTATTAAAGACAGGCTTTTCATCGATAAATTCAAGCACTCCGAGATTATGCAAGGTATCTTCATTTGACAAAATTTGCTCCATTCTCGCTTCACTAAAGAACCTTTTCAAGGTATTTGGGTCAAAATAAGTTTCAAAGTCAGCCTTTAAATTTAAAGCATCATCAAATGAAAATCTATCTGCATCCTTAAACATTTCGTAGATTTCTTGCGTTGTTCTTTTGTTGGAACTCGCACTTTCTCTCATGTAAAAACCATTGGTGCATCTATATGGTTTGTTCAACCCTTCCTTGATTCGCAAAGCCAAAACGTTCGGTTGCTGGTCAACTGTTTCAATAAGAATATCAATTGAAGGGTCACAATCTCTAGCAACAGACTGAACTTTCGATTTATAACCATTGCCAAGAGCTTTATTTTTGATATTACCATTATCATCAACTCCAATTAATATAATACCTCCCTTTGCATTTGCAAAGGCAACAACCTCTTTTGACAGACTTGAATTAACTGATTCTTTAAATTCTAAATGAAGTCCTTCTCCTTGTAATATTAATGCCTGTAATTCCTTCTCTTTCATTAGTACAAATTTATTATAAAAAATAGCATTACTTTAATCTAATTAAAAATATCCCAGCTGCACTGCAGTTATAATGCCGCGCTAATTACTTAAAACATTAACGATACTCAAAAACCATTTCTATCCCTTAGCTGCCGCAAGATTCCACCTCATAGTTTCTAAAACCATAATAACCCACAAAACAATGCAAACTTCCCCAATACACCTCATTCTCCCCCAAATTTGAATATTCTGGCTAAAAAATCAATCCATCAAATAAAATCTTTCTTCAAAATACATCAAAACAGAACAAAATTAACTCGTAGCCCTTTATTCATCAGCAATCAAGCGTTTTTTTAAAAAACTTTTATCTAAATTAGCTATCCCTAAAATAAAAAGTCATGCAAATCCCAATCTACGAACTCGAAATTTTCGACGACGTAATCAATGGAGATCTAGAACCTGAAAAACTCTACGAAAAAAATCTAGACCACGCCATCGGTTACCTAAAAGAACAAGTTGAAAAATGCGAAATTATAACATTAGGTGTTTTCAAAAGCAAAAACAAAAATCTTCATTTAATAGAGCGCATTGAATTGAGTAACGCGCATCCACTTGTGTATAAATACATCAATCAGAACACGTTACACGAAACAGAAGACCTACTGGATCAAATCCCAAATGAAGCCCTTGAAAAGCTTCAGGTAAGCATTGAAAACACAAATTCAGTACATATCAAGAAAATGAACTCCAAGAGTCTTATTGGCTTTAAAAAAACGTCCGAATGGCAAAACTTGGATGATCATCACATTAAATACTGCTTCTACAATATAATGTTGAGCAAATATGTCAAAGAAATCAAGCGTACAATGTCGATCGAGTTCTATAAATTAGAAAATCCAGTTTTAGAACGATATGTAGACCGAACACATAACAAAATCATAAACTACTGTATAGATGCAATAGAAAAGTATGATTTATCAATAAACGACTTAGATCTAAAAGCCAAAGAGAAATATACAGACAAAGATTGTATGGCACTAGTGTATCTTCACCTAAACGATTTGGTCAACTATCTATACAATCAATATGGAAATTTCATTAACCAAGATGCTCACATCTTATACAATGCGCGCATCTTGAACCGCAACAAATTACAAGAATCAGCAAAAGAAACAAGGGATAAAGTGAAATCTATGGATATTGACCAGGACCTCAAAGACCCAGTCATAGAAACCATTAACAAACTACTAAACATAGACATTGATGACCGTATCACATATCATGACCTACACTACTACAAATATTTTATTCATGAATTAAATTACTTTATTTCTAAGAAACCGATAGCTCAGATAGGTCAAAACCAACTCGAATATCGACTTATTGAACTAGGTTTTAACAATTATGACTTCATAAAATTTTGCATCAAAACAGTTGAAAAAAAATTGAAGGACACAAACGACACCAAATATTATTTAAAGTATCTCAAATTAAAAAGGAAAGAATGGTCCCAATGTATGACTTCAGAAACGCACAGATATATTAATAAAAGTGACCCTATAAAAGCAAGTTTATTATGTTGGATCAATGATGAAATTAAGTACAGAGAAAATCAAAATACGCATTCAATTATAGATTCAGAAAACGAATTTCAACTACCTAAAATAAAGGTAAATACAAGTGTTTCACAATTAGCATTACTCACACGCCTTTTCCATGACACAAATGTCAATGATAAAAATTCTATTGGTGATCTTGCAAAGTGGTACACAAAAATATTTGAAACCAAAAAGAGTAAATCTATTTCCCTAGATAGTTTTAAAAATAACATGTACACCATCGACAATGGAACAATAGATGAAGTAAAAACAAGAATCATCAATATGCTGAACCAGCTTCAAAAATTATGAATGAGTAAACGCCTTTATTTTTCGAATACCTGATGCTAATACTTCATTCCACCCCACTTTTGTGGAAAGATCTTCAATATCGATAAAAAGAAGTTCAACAGGATCTTTAATTCCATGATAGATTAAGAAAATTGGTAATTCTTCAAATTCCTCAATAGTTAGTGAATATTTTAAAAGTTTTAGCTTCATTGGTCGTAATATAAACAAGCAGCTCTCGCTACAATATTTTTTACCTATTACTACAAAAGTAAGAAAAATTTAAACACCCAAAACAAACAAAATTATCTTCTAAACCCATTGATTTATGGGGGGTTGTTCGGGGGTTGTACAACCCCCAACAACCCTTTTAAGCGAAAAATAATATTTCTCTTTGTAGCGAACATTTTAAATTATTTGAATTATGGAAATATCATTTGTAACAGAGAAAGATTTGATTTCTTTCAAAGATGAAATCTTAAATGAACTTCAAAAAGTAAAACTGGAAATCATAGAAGGATCTCCCAAGAAAAATGAAGTCAAATTATTAAAATCCCATCAAGTCCAACGACTTATGAGCATTTCAGCCGCAACACTCCAAAACTTACGCTCAAACGGCACCATCCCATTCTCCAAAGTCGGAGGAGTCATTTTTTATGACAAAAACGAGATCATGCAAGTAATCGAAGACTCTAAACGAAACGGGAAGTAAAATCATGTCTGAAAGCGCAGTAAATTACATCGCTCATCAGTCAGGAGTACTTGAAACACTCTTCTCTGATGAGCGAATTTCTCCTTGGCACATCAGCCTATACATGGCATTATTCATTACCTGGAACCAAACCAGATTCAAATCCGAAATCTCAATAACCAGAGAAGAAATAATGGATAAATCCAAAATTGGTTCGGCCAACACATACACAAAATGCATCAAACAACTCGACGAATGGGGCTACATCAAGTATCTACCATCAACAAACAAATACAAAGCCTCAAAAGTTCACATGTACAGATTCGATAAGGGTAGTGATAACGGTGCTGATAATGGTACTGATAAGAGTAGTGATAACGGTACTGATAATGGTAGTGATAAAGCACCTGTAACGCACCTGCGACCTTTCTTAAACAATACTAAACATAAAGAAAACAATAATAAACAATATAAAACGAGTAAGGGCGAATCGAATTCGCCCCCTCCTCCTCCATCATCAAAAAATAAATCAATTAAAAAAAAGAAAAAGTTTATACCTCCAAAATTGGAAGAAACCAAAGCTTT
>JBBEBO010000038.1:0-16015 GCA_040882265.1 Brumimicrobium sp.
GTTCAAATTACACGCAAATCGAAAAAAAGCCAGTCTGGCGTCTGACAGGGAACCGCAGAATTTTGAATACGGATTAACGAATGTCGAACTCGCTATTTCTAAAATCTGAGGTTCGAATAAGCACACAAGTCAAAAAAAAGAACAGAAGAATATTGAACTGAGTTTAGAGTTTTTTTAGGTGATCTGGGATTGTACAGACTGGGATTGGTTTCATTTTATGTAAATTAACTTTATGGTATCTATCGTAGATGGCAATGACTTCTTTTTGTCTGTCGTAGAGTTCGCTTTGATCTCCTTTGAAATTCATAGCCCATTCTAGTTCATCGTAAGTTGCTCCGATTTGATCTTCGTCGTTTCTGGAGTCGTCCCAAAGTCCATCGGTTGGTTTCGCTTTTAATATTTCATCAATTACTCCTACGTGTTTTGCGAGAGTGAAAACCTCAGATTTCATTAAATCAGCAATTGGACTTAAGTCTACACCTCCATCGCCGTATTTTGTGAAGAATCCAACTCCAAAATCCTCTACTTTGTTACCTGTACCAGCAACCAAAAGACTATTCGATTGACCAACAGCATACAACGTCAACATCCTTAATCTAGCACGAGTATTAGCCATTGCAAGACCATCTTTCACAGTATCTTCAGGTAAATCATTTTCTAATTGTGCGAAAGAATTTGACAAATTAATTTCTAAACCGTCTACATTTTCAAACCTTGATTCTAAGCTTTCGATTTGCTTTTTAGCTCTTTGGTACTCATCAGAAGTTTGACGAATCGGCATATTTAACAAAATAACTTTTTGATTTGTTAAAGCACATAGTGTAGAAGTAAGTGCAGAATCTACACCTCCAGAAACACCAACAACAAACCCTTTAAGTGGAATTTTATCTACATATTCTTCCAACCAGCCTACTATATAATCGCGGATGCCACTCAGGTTTAAATCTGACATTAATTTAGAATAAGAATGATACTTTTAAAATTATTTGTCCTTGTTTTGAGCTTGGTGTGAAATATTCTCTATCACCTTCATTTAAAGTATAAAGTGATTTGTTTTTATCTTTTTTATACTGCTCGCTGCCAAATGTAGCATCTTGCTTATGAATTTCTGAAAAGCCATAGTAATACCCAATTTCACCTACTATGCAAGTACTTCCACTAAAATTCCATTCTGCACCAACGGACAAACCAGCCGAACCTTTGTATATAGCTAAATCCCCAGGATTTTGCATATCCTCTAAATCAACACCTTCATTGCCAGGTTGAATTGATCCTTTATTATCAGCTCTGGTTGTCAGTAAAAAACTATTTCTAACACCAAACTTTCCAAAGTACCTTAAATATCCCATATAATTCGTTTGAAAACGCAGCATAGTAGGAATTGTTAAGTAAATATTTCTATATCTTCTTTCGGTCAACAGATATGAACTTTCACCTGAATTTGGCGTTACTTCATCTCCTCTTTGTACGATCTCTTTATCTGTATACTGAAATCTTGCAGGAACGTTAAACTCATGTCTAAAACGATTAAAGTCAAACTCTATCCCTGTAGAAATCGCAATATTTTTCGCGAAATGCCAATCAAATGACATCCCAGCATAAAAATCTGCTCCAACTTTACTACTAATAGCATTTGTCTGTGGAGTATTGAAATTCATCCCTGTACCGAGTGTTAGTCCAGCAAGGATTTTCTTTTCAGCTGCTTCTTGAGCATTTATTCCAGCCACTATTGAAGTGGCAAGCATCATAATTAGTAACTTTTTCATACTTTTGAGTTTCATATCTATTTTGCAATAATAATCATATTTCATGAAGAAAAGAAAAAGATTCTATACGTTAACAATATTAATGCTGATTTTATTTTCATGTAGTGAAAACAGGCTGGATGTTAACATTGAAAGTATTAAAGTAAATATTGAACATGTGAATGTCGACAGTCTTTACCGAGACGCTAATTTACAAGAAGCAAAAGACCATCACAAAACATTAAAAAGTAAACTAGATGATTTGTATTTATTTGAAGTAAGCCAAAATATTCAAAAGAACGTTGACACTTCATCATACAAATCAATCTATGATTTTTATCAAAGTGAATACATAAAAACGCTAGAAAAAGAAAAATTAGCGCTTTTCGAAACAATGAAATTAAAAAAACCAATCATTAATAACGGTTTTAGATATTTAAAGTATCATTTTAACGATGTCAAGATTCCAATGCACATTATTTATATGAATAAGCTTTTTAGTACTATTCATTGCTCTGACTCTAGCATTTCGGTAGGTTTAGAAAGTTATATGTCACCAGAGAACAAAACGGTTAAAGAAATACCAAATAACCAGTTGTATCAATGGCAAAAAGACAGAATGAACGAAGAGTATATAACACGTGATCTATTAATGCATTGGATACAAGTACACTTATTTGATGAGATAGACAGTAAACTCGCAGAACACATTGTTCAAGCAGGAAAATTACTTTATATTTTGAATGCTACAATCCCAAATGCTGAAGAAAGAATTATACTTAGATATTCTTCAGAGGATCTTGAATGGGCAAAAGAAAATGAAAAAATGACGTGGGATTATTTAGTTAAAGAGCAGTTTTTATTTGAGAATAATGATCGTGATAAAGCAAATTTTTTAAACGAAGGACCTCAAACAATAGGTTTACCAGAAGAGTCACCCGACAGAATGGGACAATTTATAGGTTATCAAATGGTAAAAGGATATATGTCTAAAAACAAAGCATTATCTTTGCAAAAACTATTGGAAGAAGATTATAATTCTATTTTACAAACATACGAGATTGATTAAAAATGAGCGAAGATAAAATTACCAAAACATCTAGCATTTCTATTAATGTAGGAACCAATGAAAATAATGTCCCTGTGAGAATGATGTGGTCAGCAGAGGATGGAAATATTGATAAATCAGAAGCATCCGCAATGCTTTTATCACTTTGGGATCCTAAAGATAAAAACACAATGAAAATCGACCTTTGGACAAAAGATTTGTCAATTGAGGAAATGAAGCAATTTTTTCATCAAACACTGATTACAATGGCCGACACTTTTGAACGTGCTACTGGAGAGAAAAATATTAGTGAAGATCTACGTGATTATTGTTTTCACTTTGCTGAGAAAATGGATGTTTTACCTGAAAAATAGTATTAAGCTTTTAGTTTTTGACTATCAATTTCACTCAAAAGCAGCCTCTTATTTAAAAGGATTTCCCAAAAGTTCTTAGGTATTTTACGATTGTTAAAACGACTAATAAGAAAAATACAAAAGCAAAAGAGCGTCCAATTACGTCACCGTAGGTAACATAAAACGTTGGGATATTATTCAACTGTATAGTTGCTTTAAACGCATCTTGAACCCAGTAATTTGTTGCATGCAGCACTTCCCCACGTTGATTAATCACAGAAGAGATTCCTGTATTTGCTGAACGAACTACATATCTTCCCGTTTCAACTGCTCTTAAACGAGAAAAACTAGCATGCTGTTTATGCCCAGGAGAGTCACCCCACCAACCATCATTTGTTACTACAAAAACAGCCTCTGCTCCCTTGCGACATTGTTCGGCTATAAAGCCACCGTAAACTGACTCGTAACAGACAATAGGTGCGAATGAAAATCCTTTTGTTGTGAGTACTTGAGGTTCATCTTCAACTCCAAGTGTCCCCGAAGTACCGCCATTATCAATAGACAGCTTTTCAAGAAAAGGGAAGAAATTAGAAAATGGAATTTTTTCAACGCCTAGAACCAATTTAGATTTATGTACATAAGAAGGGGGTCTGTTTTGACCAATCACCATAGAAGTGTTATATGATTCATAAAACCCATTGCCATTTGAAAAAGGTCTGGAAGCTCTACTTCTTTTTTTGTCAAATATTTTATATGTTGAAGCTCCAACGTATAAATCGGGACCGTTCCATTTTTCAACTTTCTGCTTTAAGTAATTATAAGCTTGATTTTGTTGGTATTTATCTTCATCAAAAGGTCTTGAAATTGCTGTTTCAGGTGCTAAAACAACAGCTGTTTTTTCTGTAACTAACTTTTCAGCTGAAACTATAAAGCGATCCAGTTGCTCTTTTAAATCTCCAGAAAACTTTTCATTATAGGGATCAACATTTGGTTGAGTGACAACAATCTCTGCAGGGTTTTCAACCTCATCATGCACAGTGTATGACCATAATGAGAGCAAAGATGGTATTAAAACAACAGCAAGTGTAAGGTAGATAAGCGGTGTCTGAATTAAAAGTTTCTCTCGTCCGAATACAATGTTTGAAACCAACTTAAAAACTATTAAGTTTATTAACAATACCCAAAGTGTACCACCTAAAACTCCAGTATATGCATACCATTGAACGATTTCTGGTACAATTGAAAACGTATTTCCAACATTCAACCAAGGCCAACTAAGTTCCCAATGATAATGAAAGTATTCAAACCCTATCCAATAAAAAAGTAAGCCAATGTATCCTTCTTTCTGACCAACATACTTTTTCGTCCAATGAAATAAAAGAAAAACTAGCGCCATTAGAAAACCATTCAAAAGGTAAGCCATTACCGCACCAATTTCACCACCTTCAGCATAATAAATCCAGTATGTGGCTCCTAGGTTATAAATGACAAACGTTATATAGGCATGAAGCAATACTTTACCAGATCGATACTTTTCTCTGTAAATATTATGTTCTACGAGTAATAAAGGCACCCAAGCGATGAATACTAGCGGAAATAAGCTCCCAGTATAAGGAAAGGAAACAGACATTAATAACCCGCTTAGAATACTAAGTAAATACCTTTGTTTTTTTGAGAGCCTCATAATTGTTGAATCTTATTCAACAAATATACAATACCTATAATATTAGATGTCTTTATAAATTAAAAAGTGGTAGTCTATGACAAGAATATTTCACTAGCGTAAAATAGTGACGTGTCCATTCATCTCTTCTTCATCATCATTAACAGAGCGATAATAAATTTTCCAGACGTAGGTTCCATCTGGCACTTCTTCTCCTCTATAAGTACCGTCCCACTCAAAGTTTTTGTCTTTCGATTCAAATACTTGTTCTCCCCAACGATTAAAAATACGAATATTAAAATCAACAACATTAATAGAACTCACCTTAAAAGTATTATTGAATCGGTTTCCATCGGGAGTAAAAGTGTTTGGAATATACAAATAAAACTCATCTAACACAGTGATAACTTTAGTAATCGAGTCAACACAACCTTTATTGTCTGTTGCAATTAATTCAACTTCATACTCTCCAGGTTCAGTAAAAGTGTTATTAGGATGAACCATAGTCGAAGTATTCCCATCACCAAAGTTCCATTCATATGTATTTCCATTTCTAGTTAAATTTTGAAATGTTAACGGTAAATCAATATACATTGGGTCTGTGACTACTCTAAAGTCTGGATCTGGTTTAATGACTACTACTTCAGTAGTTGCGCGTACATCAAATGTTTGACAGTCATCCATAACTATAACCATATATTCTGTTGTTTTTTCAGGTTGAACCCAAACTGAAGACGTAGTTTCACCTGAATGGGGCCAATCATAGTAGTAATCACCAAAACCACCTGTAGCAGTAACTTCAATTAAAGCAGAATCACCAGGGCATATTTCCTGACTTGGTGTAATATCTAAAACCAAAGGTGGGCTTAAAATTGTAATTTTTACATCGGTAGTTTGAGATTCTCCACAATTGTCTGTTACTTTTACAGTATATACTGACGTTTTGCTTGGAACAACATTTACCACATTAGCATTACTCAAAACTTTACCTTCTTGATTAGTCCAAGAATAAAAATAGTTACCAGATCCACCAATTGCTTCAACGCTCAAATCAAAAGGGACATAGGGGCATTGCTCAACAATATCATCTGTTGCATCAATTTCCAAATCGTCATAATCAGGGACAGTAACAGTTGCTGTAGCTTCATCTTGTTGATTTAGACAGTCATCTGTAACTTCTACGGTGTATGTCTCAGTACTTGTTGGACTCACATTAATTGAAGCAGTAGTTTCTCCTGTGCTCCAGAGATAAGTATATCCACCACCTCCACCACTTGGTGAAGCAGTTAATTGCACTTCATCTCCAGGGCATTCTACTGTCTCAGAATTAACTGAAACCTCAACATCCTCAACTTCTTTTACAAAAAGTTCAATAGTTTGGTAATTATTATCACCACAAGGATCAGGAATTTCAAATTCAAGAATTATACTCTCTGTACCAGTTAAAGTTGTATTATTAAGTGCATCAATTGTAAAAGACACCGTTGTTTGTCCTGCGGGAAAAGTAATTGAATTTGGAACATTTGTGTAATCAGTTCCTTCGATAGCAGAGCCAGACACGTTAATTGGTATTGTTAAAGGTTGATTAACCATAGCTCCAGAACGCGTTACAGTAATTTCTGCACTAGTACATCCTTGTGCCATTGTAACACCATCTCCGTATGGATCACTACTTAATTCATAATCAACAGATACTGGTTGTTCACTCGTTAAACTATTCTCAGCTAAAAATATTCCTGAATCATAAATAGGGTCACCTACATCTGCAACTGCAATAATGAGGTGGTAAGTTTCACCACATTCCACTTTAGAAACTGCTTCAAGAGGTGTTGTGTAACCATCATATTGAATATATTGAGAATTTGAATTGTAAGGACTGTCTGAGCCTGTTCCATTATTCACGTAAAATGGGCAATTTTCACACGGTCCATTATTGGTGGCACCGTTATTAACGTTATTGATTGCTACAGGCTGAGTTGTTCCTGGAATAATTGCCATATTCTGGGATCCATTCGGTATACCTGGACCTGAAATAAAGAATGCAAAAACATCGTTATACTCTGAACCAACAAATTCGGGGTACTCTTCAGATGCGAAAATATATTCAAATTTTACTGTATCAGAATATGGAATAAAATCAAATTCTAGTATCGACGCATTGTAAGTATCGTTTCCCACTAAGTTGGTTAATTGTCCGTAACCTGACTCTCCGTTATCCATTCCAGAACTTCCTGAATCATTTGGACCATGGGGGCCATCGGCAGTGTTGTTAATGGTGCCAGTAGTCATAATGATACCTTTATCAATTCCTAAATTTGTATTGGTAGCATTAAATGTACCTATCGCATTATTTGCACCAGAAAAGAAAACATTTGAAACAGAAACCCCTGTCCCAAGCAACACATTCTGAACAAGTTGGTCTGGAGTTTGACCACCGTTAGTTTGCAATTGTGCTGTTAAGGACAATGAGATAAAAAGCAATATGGGTAACAGTATAAATTTCATTCTTTATTATAACGTCAAAAACTTAAATTAGTTGCTCTCTAATGTACAAATAATAAGCCAAAAATACAGATTCTTATGCAGTTAAGTTATCATTTTGTCTTTTTTAACTTAATTATATCTATTAAAACGACTATTAACAATACATTTGCGATCTTGTAAAATGAAAAAGAAGAAAAGAAATAAAAAAAATTGGTTTAAATATTCAACTCGAATTGTTGGAATGGATCCAATAACGTTTCAAGAACGTTGGCGAATAAAAATAAACCGGATGCAATTAATGAGTTTGTTTATACTCTTACTTTTTGTGTTGGCTATCCTTTTTTATTTTGTCTTTTCTTATACACCTATTGGTCTGCTTTTACCTGAGAATATTAAAAACAGAAACAAGGAAAAAATTGAAAGCACTATTGCTCAAATAGAAAAGCTTGAAAACAAAGTGTCTCAACAAGACATGTATATAAAAAACCTACAAGAAGTTATTTTAGGGAATATCTCAATTGATTCAACTTATCGTGAAAATGAATTTTACAAAACTGATGTTGATTTAGAGTCCGACACAACTATAACAGATGCTGAAATTAAATTAAGTGAGCAAATTGAGGCTTATACTAATCATTCGACAGAAAATCATCTAGATGCACTAAACGAATTATTCCTTTATGACCCTGTTCAAGGAGTTGTCAGTCAGAAATATAATGAAAACAACCATCCTGGTGTTGATATAATAACAAAAAAAGAATCAACTATTAAAGCTTGCTTGGAAGGTGTTGTTTTACACGCCTCTTATGATGATCAAAATGGATACACATTGATTTTAAGTCATCAAAATGATATTAATTCAGTTTATAAACACGCAAGTAAAGTACTCGTAGGTGTTGGCGAAAAAGTAAGTACTGGAGATGCAATTGCAATCGTAGGCAATAGTGGTGAAAACTCAACTGGTCCTCACCTTCATTTTGAACTATGGAGTAATATTGGTTCTTTAAACCCACTAGACTACCTTTCTTTTAAAGAATAAAAGTTGGTTTAAATCATACAATCAAGTAAATAACGATAAAAAGTCTTAAACATTAAATATTTTCGACTATTTTTGCTATCCCTAAATTTATATTGAAAGTATTTTACAGAACCATATTATATGAAAGAAGATATAAAAAAATTAGCAAAAGCAATTTCACAACGCTTCGTTGCACATCCATGGCACGGAATTAACATTGGTGAAAAACAACCAGAAATAATAAACGCATTTATTGAAATTATACCTTCAGATGCTATAAAATATGAAGTAGATAAGGATAGCGGTTACATTCTAGTCGATCGTCCACAAAAATTTTCAAATCACATGCCATGTATGTATGGATTTGTTCCTCAAACGTATTGTGATAAATCTGTTGCTGAATATTGTGCTTCCAAAACAGGTAAGAAAGACATTGTCGGAGATGGCGATCCTTTAGATATTTGCGTAATATCAGAAAGAGAAGTGAATAGAGGCAACATTATCGCTGAAACAATTCCCGTGGGCGGATTTAGAATGATTGATGGTGGTGAAGCTGATGATAAAATCATTGCAATTCTTAAAGGTGATCAAGCTTACGGAAATATCAAATCTATTGATGACTTACCAAAAATGGTTATTGATAGAGTCAAACATTTCTTCCTCACTTATAAAGACTTAGAGGGGAATTCGAAGAATGTTGAAATCACACATGTTTACGGTCCAGATGAGGCGAAGGAAGTTATTAAAAGAAGTTATCAAGATTACAAAGATAATTTTGGTAATGCCGATGAAAACTTGGTAAATGCTCTTTCTTCTTTTCTTAAAGAAAAAGTGTAACAATAAACTTTTTAATTAGTTATATTGGTCGTGATTTATTGCGGCCTTTTTTTTGGATTAAATTTTGTTGAATCCTATTTATGAGTAAATTACTTTTATTAGCGTTTTCTATAATACCGTTTTCTTTATTAAGTCAAATTATTTTTGATAAAACAGTGCACGATTTTGGAGAATTGAGTGAAGGCTCAACTCGTTATGTTGATTTTTATCTAAAAAACGAAAGCAATGAAACAGCGTTTATTCTAAGTGTTGACAAACCAATGGAGGTTGTTTATATACAAAAAGTAGCTATGGTCGCTCCAGACAGTACTTCTGTTATAAGGTTCCAAATTAATCAACGTAAGAAAGGACGATTCAACTATAAAATACCTGTCTTTACAAGTGACAAGAAAGAACCTACAGTGATCACACTAAAAGGGAATTTAATTGCATTGCCTAAAGATGACAACAACTTTGCTGCTTGCCCAGACTTTAATCAGTCTCCCTCAAATGGAAACCCAATGGATTTCAAGCTCACAGTTGAAACAATTGACAAAAGTACAGGAGAAAAATTAGATAATTCAATTGTAGCATTAATTCAAAACGGATCACCCATTGGGAAATGGAAAACCAATTCCAGCGGAAAATTTACGACAAAAATACCACTGGGAATAACTTACTTTTATGCTACCCATTCAGGATATCTTCCTGCTGAACTTGGCACTTACGTCAACTTTAAAAGAAATAAAGTCACTCTAGAATTAGAGAAACTAGACTCAGAAGAAGTAATTGCTGAAAAATCACCTGAACCAGAAGAAGAAGAAGAAGAAGAAGAAGGAGAGGTTAAGAAAGAAGAGTTGGAAAACAATAATCCTCAAAATGAAATCGAAGATATTGAAATCGAAGATATCATAGTTGAAGAAGAGGATGAGGAGAAAATTGAAGAGGAAGTACCTCCAAGTTTTAAAGAACTCGATAAAGAAAACTTTGATCCCGAGCATTTTATGCCAATCAATGTAGTATTTGTAGTTGATGTTTCTTCCTCAATGCGCCAAGCTGACCGTTTAGAATTATTAAAATATTCGCTCACTCAACTCGTTAAAATGTTACGTCCTGAAGACAAAATTGGACTTGTTTCTTATGCTACTAATGCAAACGTATTACTAAAGCCAACTTCAGGTGAGAATAAAGAAGAAATTAATGAAATTGTAAAAGATTTAAAAGCCTCTGGACTTACTGCTGGTGGGGAAGGGATAAAGTTAGGGTACCGACAAGCAAAGAGAAATTTTATAAAAGACGGGAAGAATCAAGTGATTATTATAACAGACGGAGCGTTTAATAAGAATTCAGGCAACTACAAAAGATATATCAAACGATATTTGAGAAAGGACATTACTTTAACGGTTGTAGGAATTAAAAGTAATGAACGATCTGAAGAAAGTATGAAGGAAGCTGCTGAATTGGGTGATGGGCGATTTGTTTTAATTGAGAAACTCGCCGATGCACAGCAAAATTTAAAACAAGAAATTCGAATTGCAGCGTTTAAATATGATTAAAAAATCATTGACCTATCAAGCAAGGCAAACAAGGTTGTAATGGGACTGATCAGAATATTTAGTGTATATTAGTGTTTAGACATTAGTAAGATTTTAGATGTTAGACAGGTAGCCCAAAAAAGTTACTCTTCCTTCCACTTCTTGAATGACTCCAATGCTCTTCTTTCTTTTTTAGATGGTTTACCAGTGCCATGCGAACGATAAGCCTCCTGAGTCGCTCTATAAGTTTTATATTTATTAAGCTCAACTTCTGGTGTTACATCGATAATATAATCAGTAACTAACTTAGCACCTACTCTATTCTTCAATAGGTCTTTTATTTTGTAGGTAAATGTTGCTGTATTTTTACTTAATGAAATACTGTCGCCAATGTTAACTTCTTTTGAAGGTTTTACTGATTCGTTGTTAACTTTCACCTTTCCTTTTTTAACCAACTCAGTTGCTTTAGAACGAGTTTTGCTTAATCGAACACACCAAAGGAATTTATCAATCCTAACGCTCATTTAACAACTCTTTTTGAATTTTCTTTGAGAATTTGCTAAAAACTAAATCGTATGAGTGATTTATTAACTCAATTATTAGATTGTCATTAACGTCGTCATTAAACTGTATGGTATTCCAGTGTTTTTTGTTCATGTGATAACCAGGGCTAACCGCGCTATAAAACTCACGTAGCTGCATTGCTCTTTCTGGATCACATTTTAGATTACAACCCTCACCAAGTTTAAGTCCAATTAAAGCAAACATTTTACCGTTGAGCTTAAATACCAAAGTATGTTCATCAAAAGGCAACGATTCCGTTACATGAGGCTTAGATAAACAATAAGATCTGAATGAGTCTACATTCATGAAAAGTTTATATTGTATCCTGCGTACCCAATTTCTTCAACATTTCACCATGGCTTTTTAAAGCGCCAACAAACGTTTTTTCTGAATTGTATGGTAAATTAAACTCTTCAGCTGTTTCCTTTACAATCTTAGAAATCTTTTTGTAATGAACATGGCAAATATTTGGGAACAAGTGATGTTCAATTTGAAAATTCAAACCACCCACATACCAAGAGAAAAATGAACTTTTAGGAGCAAAATTAGCTGTATTTATCAACTGACTTACTGCCCAATCCGCTTTAATATTACCAGACTCATCAGGCATCGGATAATCTGCAGAAGGAACTACGTGAGCAGGTTGGAATATAATTCCCAAAATAAAACCTGACAAGTAATGCATTGATAAAAATCCTAATACAGTTATGTACCAAGGTAATGGAACAAAAATTAAAGGAAGTACTAGAACAATACCATAGTAAATAATTTTATTCAAAATAATTCTAAATAAAAGTTTGTTTACTGAGTTTGTCTGCGTCTGAGTTAACCCCATATCCTTAAACTTCTTAATTTGTTTGAAATCTTTAACAGTTATCCACATCAAAGTCATCAAACCATACAAGAACCAAGCATAGAGGTGTTGATATTTGTGGTGCTTCAACCTTTTTTCATGAGGACTAAAACGCATCACTTTTCCAGGATCTATATCTTCATCCATACCAGTTACATTCGTATAGGTATGGTGCAGTACGTTGTGTTGAATTCTCCACATTGCATCACTACCACCAGCCATTCCGACCAAGCCTCCTAAAAATTTATTTACATTTTTATTCTTGGAATATGCTCCGTGGTTTGCATCATGCATTATTGATAGTCCTAGACCTGCCATACCAAAGCCCATAAGGATCCACATCAGGAAGGACAGACCTACTGAGTTAATAACAGTTAACAACAATACAAAAGGAACAATATAAAGAGAAAGCATAAATATGGTTTTGATAACCATTGTAGAATTACCATACTTAGAAATATTGTTGTCCTTAAAATAACTTCTCACTCTCTTTTGAAGGGTTTTGTAGAACTCAACATTCTTGCTTCTATCAAATTTAATGTTTGTGTATTCCATACATTTTTTATTTATACAAAATCTTATTAATTAGAAAACATGTATTGTAATGCAAATATAAGTATAATTTTAAATGTTCAAAAACAACTTATGTTAATTAGTGGTATTATTCTGTCGGGTAGTATATTAAAAACCCCAATAAAAATAGGTCGTTTAGAAGTCGATAATCTTTTTACTTTTGTAATAAAAAAATGAAAACTATTCATTCATATTCCTTCAAAAGCAAACGAGCTTTAATTCGTGTTGATTTTAATGTTCCCTTAAATCAAGACCATAAAATTACTGATGATACAAGAATTAAAGCAGCAATACCAACTATAAAACATATTTTAAATGAAGGCGGTAGTGTGGTTTTAATGTCACACCTTGGACGTCCAAAAAATGGACCTGAAGAAAAATATTCTTTAAAACATTTAGTTAAACATTTAGGGGAATTATTAGATAGTGAAGTGATCTTTGAGTCTGATTGTATTGGAGAAAATGCTTTTAAGACTACAAGTAATCTATCAGCAGGTAAGGTCGTTTTATTGGAAAATTTAAGGTTTTACTCAGAAGAGAAATCTGGTGAGCTTGAGTTTGCAAAATCTTTAGCAAAACATGGTGATGTATATTTAAACGAAGCTTTCGGAACAGCCCATAGAGCACATGCTAGTACTGCAGTTATTGCACAATTCTTTCCAAACGACAAACTTTTCGGTTTTTTACTTGAAAATGAAATAGAAAACATAGACAAAGTATTAAAGAGACCAGAACACCCAACTACAGCCATTGTTGGGGGAGCAAAAGTTAGTTCTAAAATTACGATCATTGAGCAACTTTTAAACTCAGTTGATCATCTTATTATTGGTGGGGGAATGGCATATACTTTTGTGAAATCACAAGGTGGTGAAGTTGGCGATTCTTTGGTTGAAAACGACTATTTAGAAATGGCTAACAATGTTTTAAATATTGCAAAAGAAAAAAATGTTCAAATTCATCTTCCTATTGATACCGTAGTTGCTGATAAATTTTCTGATGATGCTAGGGTAAAAACATGCTTAACAAATGAGATTGAAAAAGGATGGATGGGGTTAGATATTGGTGAAAAATCTATTCAAAAATTCAATGAAGTTATCATTTCATCGAAAACTATATTATGGAATGGTCCGATGGGTGTTTTTGAAATGAAAGCTTTTCAAAACGGTACAATTTCTACTGCTAAAGCAATTGCTGAAGCAACTAGAAAAGGTGCATTTTCATTGATTGGTGGTGGAGATTCCGTTTCTGCAATAAATAAGTTTAATCTAGCAGATCAAGTTAGCTATATATCAACTGGAGGTGGAGCTATGTTAGAATATCTCGAAGGGAAAGAACTCCCAGGTATTGCTGCTATTAAGAATTAAATGCATCAGTCATATAGGTTCAAGGTTCAAAGCTCAAGGTTGTGAGTCATGCCTGCAACACCTTTAGTTGCGAGAGGCGTTCGAAGTCACAAACATAAATGTTGAGTCGGGAGATTTGTGCTTACTTCGATAAAAGCAAAATATAGGTATCAAATCGTACAAGTAATATAAAAAGTGCGATTCTAATCAAGAACCGTTACGTGTCCTTGCCATTCATATTTTTTATCATTAATGTAGTCTCGTGTCCTAACTTTCCAAATATAAGTTCCTCCTTTTACTTTTTGACCATTACCTCCATAAGTTCCGTCCCATCCGACTTCTGGGTTATGAGATTCCCAAACCATTTCACCCCAACGATTATATATTTCCAAATCAAAATCTTGCACATCGATTCCATTAATATAAACCCTCCAGGTAGGATTGAAATCATCACCATCTGGAGTGAATGCATTAGGGGCATAAATCAACACTTCAGATTCAACTTGAATAGTTACATTCATTGTATCTGGGCAATCATATTCTGAAATAGCCACAAGTTGAACTTCATACTTTTCAATTTCTCCCTCTGGAAAGAAAATCACAGGTTCTTCATGTGTAGATGTTGCTGGATCTCCACTTTCAAAAGTCCATTCATAATTTTCAGCGCCATACGAGTGATTGTAAAATGTAACTTCGGTATTTAACATTGTGACTGGATCAGGAACAAAACTAAAATCAGCTCTAGGACTTGGATGAACAGTTAAAAAATCATTCACGGATGCAGAATCCACACAACCATCAGGTGTAACAACTACTAACTCCAAATCGTATTCACCTGCATCTTCGATATAAACATCTATCGTATCTGTGCTATTAAACTCTTGACCATCTGAAAGGTACCAATAAGCTTCCTCTACTAAATCTGATGGGGTATTGTTTGTAACTTCGAATAATGCAGGTCTACATTGCTTATCCTCATTCACAGAAAAACTCACATCTGGCAATGGTGAAACTACTACTTCAACATCCATTGTGATAGGAAGTGTTCCGCAATTATCATTAACCTCAACAATATAAGTAGATGTTGATGTAGGTTTTACATAAAAATTATCTTGATTTGAAATAACATCTCCATTTTCATCTTGCCAAGTGTATGTATATGGCCCTCCTGCACCACCATCACCAATAGCACTAATGTTTACAGAATCTCCAGGACAAATAGTTTGATCATCAGAAACTGTCCCTGTTGGTTCAGGATGTATGTCAATCTCTATATCCTCTGGACCTGATTCACACCCATATTCGTTTTCAGCATACACTGTGTATGTTGATGGATTGCCAGGGGTAACAGTTTGAATTCCGTCCGTATTACCAGTATGTGACCAATGATAATCAAACATAGATCCTCCCGTTGCTGTTGCCTCAATATCTGTTGAAGCTGTTGCACATATCACCTCATCTGGGCTCACATCTATAGTAACTGCTGGGCTTACATTTACAGTAACAACATCAGTATCAATACATCCATTTGCATCTGTTCCTTCTACTGTATAATCTGTTGTTGTTGTAGGTGAGACTGTATGTGTTGCTCCAGCACCAAGCCCGTTGTCCCAATCATAAGTTGATGAACCTGTTGCCTCTATATCAACTGATTCGCCTTCACAAATTGTTATTGAATTTCCTCCACCTTGAACCTCAGCTGTAACAGTTGAACCAGCATTAACTGTAATTTGAATTTGATCTGTATCATCACATGGAGCTGTACCAACTTCGTAATCAATTGTGTGAGTTCCAGCTCCAGCAGCAGTTGGATCAAATTCTCCACTGTTGGTAATACCAGTACCAGTCCAATCACCACCCATATTGGCTGCCGTTAATTGTACAGGGGATTCCCCTACACAAAACGGACCTACCAAATCAATCGTTCCGTCAGGTTCTGCAGAACCTGCTGATCCAGGATCATTTGATAATTCCATAGAAAAACTTGTGTTACTGTTACTCCAATCTTCTACTAAAATCA
>JBBEBO010000038.1:16115-22389 GCA_040882265.1 Brumimicrobium sp.
GATAATTCCATAGAAAAACTTGTGTTACTGTTACTCCAATCTTCTACTAAAATCAAAATTATATCACCCGCATTTACTGCAGGAGCTGCTATAGTGGCAGGGCAAGGGAAAGAATTTCCAAACTGCGCACAACCAGAAGCAGCGGAAGCATAGTTACAAGAAAGCTCGTTGGCTACACTTACATCATTACATGGATCTGCTAGATTTGTTATATCAAAAACTGCTACATCTAAAAACCCAGTCGTTGTATTACCATCTACAAGTAAATTTAATTGACCAGGTTGATTAATAAACAATGTGATATATGCATAATTATTTGAACCTGCTCCGTTGATAAAATCTAGACAAGAAGACGGGTTAGGCGAACCAGAACTAAAGTTAAATGGTCCTGTCAAGGTACTATTATCACAGACTATTGTATTAGTATTACATTGCGAGAATGTTAATTTACTTGAACAAAAAAGTAATGTAAGTGCGAATAAAAATAAAGCTAAATATCTCATAGTTACTTGTAATCAAAATTATAAATATCAAAATGAGTTAGGATATCAGTGACTTTGTGTTGTTCAACATTTATTTCCCTAAAATATATGATAAAGCTATTATTATCTGATAAGTACTCTATATTTTCAATTTCTTGATAGTAATTCTCAAGTCTCTCAATAAATAAAGGTAATTTAGATGAATCAATGTTTTTTTTGTTCTCGAACTTTAACTGCATCGAATTGTCATCCTCATTAACTTGTTTTTGAATGGAAACTACTTCGTCTTTATTTTGACTATAGGAGCCGAGGCTCAGTGACAAAAATATAATCATCAACAATCTCATAACAATTTATTTATTAACAGTTGTTTTACAGACGTAATCTTTATCAGTAAGTTGCCTATAAAGAATAAAAAAACTTACTTATTTGTTAAAATAATTTAAAATGTAGTTTAGGCTTGAATAAACCTCAGCGTTGTGAGAAAAACTAGACCTTATTCCTTAATATTCAGAAATATAATATTTATTGCGCGTTAATTTTTGATTCACAATGAAGTGCTATAGTACACATAAACAATATTTTTTAAAGAGATGGTTTTTGTAATCTTAAATAAGATACTGATATTAAATATCAACTCTACTATTTTAGTGTATAAATTTAAACGACATTCCAGGATAATAAGCACTTTCTCCCAACTCCTCTTCAATACGAATAAGTTGATTGTATTTAGCCATTCTATCACTTCGAGATGCAGAACCTGTTTTGATTTGACCGCAACCTAAAGCAACAGCTAAATCTGCTATTGTTGTATCCTCCGTTTCACCACTTCTGTGACTCATTACAGAAGTAAAAGAATTTGCTGTAGCCATTTGTACAGCTTCTATAGTTTCGGTTAACGTTCCGATTTGATTAACCTTTACAAGAATGGAATTTGCAGATTTTTCTTTGATTCCTCTTTCGAGACGCTTTGTGTTGGTTACAAAAAGATCATCCCCGACAAGTTGTACTTTATCTCCGATAGCTTTAGTAAGTTTTTGCCAACCTTTCCAATCGTCTTCATCTAGTCCGTCTTCTATTGAAATAATGGGATATTTTTCAGACCAAGTCTTCCAGTAATCAACCATTTCATCGGATGTCATTTCAGAGCCAGTAGATTCAAAAACGTATTTTTTCTTCTTTCCATCGTAAAATTCAGAACTAGCAGCATCCAAAGCAATCCAGATTTGTTCTCCGGCTCGATACCCCGCTTTTTCGATCGCTTCTAAAACAAACTCAATTGCTTCTTCATTCGAGCCTAAATTTGGAGCAAAACCACCTTCATCTCCTACGTTCGTTGAATAACCTTTTGCTTTTAAAACAGCTTTTAAATGGTGAAAGATTTCTGTTCCCATTCTCAATCCTTCCGAAAATGATTCAGCGCCGAATGGCATCACCATAAATTCCTGAATATCTATTTTGTTGTCGGCATGTGAACCTCCATTTAAAATATTCATCATTGGTACTGGCATCGTGTAAGCTCCTGCACCTCCAACATATTTAAACAAAGACATACCCGATTCACTCGCGGCAGCTTTTGCTACTGCTAATGAAGTTCCTAAAATAGCATTTGCACCAATTCGACTTTTATTCTCTGTACCGTCAATTTCAATCAATTTATAATCAATTGCTTTCTGGTTAAACAAATACTGCCCTTCAAGCGCATCATTAATTACAGTATTTACAAAAGCAACGGCATTCTGAACACCTTTACCCATATAGCGCTCTGGATCGTTATCTCTCAATTCAACCGCTTCATGAACACCCGTTGAAGCTCCAGAAGGAACCGCAGCTCGTCCATAACTTCCGTTTGAAGTGTAAACATCTACCTCAACTGTAGGATTTCCGCGTGAATCTAAAATTTGTCGACCAATTACTTTTGCTATATAACTCATAATGATTTGAAGTATTTTTTATTTCTTGTATGCTTTCATGTTCTCCACAAACTGATCAAATAAATAGCGTGAATCGTGCGGACCAGCCGATGATTCTGGATGATACTGTACAGAAAATACTGATTCTCCTTTCAACGCAATCCCTGCAACAGAATTATCATTCAAATGAGAATGTGTGATCTCAATATTATCATTTCCTTCGGCACTATCTCGTGAAACAACAAATCCATGGTTTTGACTTGTAATTTCACCTTTGCCTGTACGATGGTTCATTATTGGATGATTCAAGCCTCTGTGTCCATGGTGCATTTTTATTGTTTTTAAGCCTTGACTTAATGCAATAATCTGATGTCCCATACAAATTCCGAAAACTGGGATTTTCGTAGCAATGATCTCATTCACTAATTTATGCGTATCTTTCATTACATCAGGATCTCCAGGACCATTTGACAACATAAATCCATCTGGTTTATACGCCAGCATTTCATCCAATGTAGCTGTCATTGGAAAAACTTTTACTTCACAACCTCTTTCGTTCAGACAACGAATAATATTTCTTTTTACACCTAAATCTAAAAGCGCTACTTTGTAGTTTGACTCACCTGAAGTCGATCCTGAAAGAAAAGGTTCTTTTGTTGAAACTTTACTTGACAACTCAAGTCCTTCCATTGAAGGAACTTCTTTCACATCTTTTTTGAGTTGATTAATATCAGCATCCTCTTCAGAGCAAATGATAGCGTTCATCGCACCTTTTGAACGAATATAGCGCACCAAAGCACGTGTATCCACATCAGAAATGCCAACTTTCTTGTCGCGCATCATAAATTCTTCAAGCGACATGTCAGCACTTTCTCGCGAATAAACTTCTGAGAATTTTTTGATTATAACACCAGCGACTTGCATTCGATCGGACTCCACTTCGTCTTTTTGTGTACCATAATTACCGATATGAGCGGTATTCATGATTAAAAGTTGTTCTAAATACGAGGGATCTGTAAAAACTTCTTGATAACCTGTCATTCCAGTGTTAAAGGCAATTTCGCCAGAAGTTCTACCTTTTTGTCCAATTGATTTTCCGTGAAAAACGGTGCCGTCTTCCAATACTAAAACTGCGGGAGATCTTTCAGTCATTTCTTATAAGTTTAGGCAAAAATAACACTTTAGTTCTGACTAAATATTGAAACTTGTAAAAAGTTGTTTTTGGTTTTTCAACAATATTAATTAATCCGCATTAAACATATTTAAGCCGTCTTCTAACCACACCTTAAAATCAGAAGCTTTGCTATGATGTTCATAGTCGGCAGGCCCGTTTCCTAAGTCTTCTCCTTCTGTGTTTTGTAGAATATAATAAGGCTGAGCAGTTACTTTATATTCCGAAATCTGTTTGTACATCCACTTGTCACCAGTTGTTTTCAATTGTTTTTTTCTACCATTAGGGAAAGTCACTTCTTTTTGTTCTGACTTAGGTAAATCAATACGCTCATCTACATAAAGCGAAACAATAACAACATCGTCTTTTAAAATATCAATTATTCCAGGTTCGCCCCATACACTTTGCTCCATTCTCCTGCAGTTTACGCAGTTATGCCCAGTAAAATCAATAAACAGTGGCTTATCAACCTTTTTAGCATGCTCCAATGCTTGATCATAGTCGTGGAAAACCATGATGTTTTGTGGACCGAGGTGAGTACCTTCAATAAAATTTTCAGAATTTTTCCCATTTGATGAAGAACCTCCAAATCCTAACGGTGATTCACTATAACTCATCGGTGGAGGAAAAGCACTAATCAATTTCAATGGTGCGCCCCATAGCCCTGGAATCATGTATATAGCAAAAATCAAAGTAAAAGTTCCCATCAAAGCTCTTCCCACGGAGAGATTTCCAATTGGAGAATCATGCGGTAACTTAATTTTTCCAAATAAATATGCAGCAAGCACCAGAAAGATACCAATCCAGATTGCTAGAAAAACTTCTCTTTCCAAAAGATGTAATTGAAGAGCTAAATCAGCATTAGATAAAAATTTAAATGCTAAAGCCAATTCTAAAAATCCTAATACAACTTTAACAGAATTCAGCCAACCGCCTGATTTTGGTAGTGTATTCATCCATCCAGGAAATGCGGCAAATAATGTAAATGGCAAAGCTAATGCAAGAGAGAATCCAAACATCCCAATAAATGGAGCTGCTCCTCCTGCTGATGCTGCTTGAACTAAAAGCGTTCCAACAATTGGACCTGTACAAGAAAAAGATACTAACGCCAAAGCCAGTGCCATAAAGAAAATACCAATCAAACCACCGCGATCGGCTCTTTGGTCTGCTTTATTAACCCACGAACTTGGTAATCTAATTTCAAAAGCACCCATAAATGAAATTGCAAAGAAAACCAACAAAGCAAAAAACACTAAATTAAATGTTGGGTTGGTAGACATTTCGTTTAAAGTCTCTGCTCCAAAAGCCCAAGTAACGAACGTGCCTAATAATATGTAAATCGCAATAATCGAAACGCCGTATATAGCAGCGTTTTTTACTCCTTGACTTTTGTTTTTACTTTGCTTTGTGAAAAAACTAACGGTCATTGGTATCATTGGGAAAACGCATGGAGTCAGAAGCGCTGCTAATCCACTTGCAAAAGACAAACCGAAAATCAACCATAAAGACTTGTTATCCGAAGGTGTTTCTTTCTCTGAAGACTTTGTTACAGTTGATTTATCATTAGCTCCTTCTAAAGAATCTGACTTAGCATTTTCATTCTCAGCTTTGCCACCTATTGAATCAGAATTTGAAGTTGAATCATATTCAGTTACAGCTGCTTCTTTAACTTCATCATCATCATTTGTTTCTGATGCAGTGGTTGAAGAGCAACCTTTAACTTTTACTGAAAAATTATCTTCATAAGGCATTAAACATTTAACAGAATCACAAGGTTGAAAACCAAAATCAAATTTTAATTCAAAATCTTTATCTGTCTGAACTTTAATTTTCTGCTTTAAAGAAAAACTCCCTTTGTGATAAGAAAGTGTTTCATCTGCTGCTTCATCAAATTCTTCAATTGGTTGTGGCTCAACAACTCCACCAATAAGTTTATAGTTCTTTGATTTTAATACTTTAAAAGTTGTAGGTATTCCAAAATTATCCTCAGGTAGTTTAGTAGCATTAATATGCCAATGTTCAACAACTTTTAACTTTGCTATTAAAGTAACATCACATCCATCTTGTTCAATTGAAAAATTCCAATCAACCTTATCTTCAGGCATTTCTTGTGTAAATCCTACACTTATAAAAAATACACTTAACAATGTAATACAGTACTTCAACATTTTTTTATTTATAAAGTTTTATTTAATCTCTACTTTAAACTCTTGATCACTAGGTGGCAAACAACCTTCATCATTACAAAGCATGTAAACAATCTCAATGTTTACCAGCCCTTTTGAGTTTTCTTTTAATTTTTGTGTAAAAACAGTTTTATCCGAAAAATAAGCGATGTCAGAACCAAAATTCTCGTCGTAAACTTCAGTCGGTTCAGGCTCAATAACTTTTCCAATCAACTCAATGTTTTCACCATCAATTTCAAAACTTGTTGGAATAGGGCCTGCATTCTCATCCATAAACTGACTATAAATATGCCATCCATCTGCTAATTTTGCAGTGAACTTCAATTCATTTTCAGCCTCATGGTAATTTACGTCCCATTTTATTTCATCTTGAGAAATTGCGCTAAAACTGAGAAAACATAATATAACAAGCATTTGCTTCATGACCCAAAGTTAAAAAAAGAGTTGAGAAAATTGAGCTAATTAAAAGCGTAATTCTTGAAAAGCTACCAGGGTGATAGTGACTAGTGACTAGTGACGTCA
>JBBEBO010000038.1:22489-40863 GCA_040882265.1 Brumimicrobium sp.
AGCGTAATTCTTGAAAAGCTACCAGGGTGATAGTGACTAGTGACTAGTGACGTCAAGCCACAAGTGGCTTTTAGTGACGAATTTACCGAATCCGTCGGCACTGTGCGGAGGGCGTGCATATGTTAATTGCAAATATTTAAAAATAATGTCAGAGTAGTGACGAGGTTTTAGTGACTTTGACTGAGCTAATCAGCCTTAGTGACGAATGCGTAGAACGTAAGAAGTGGGTTGTTAGAATTGAATAAAAACAATGTTAGAGTAATAGTAAGAGGATTGGGCACGAGTGCTTACGGATTCGGTAAGCCCATCCTAGTGCCAAGCAGAAGGGCGAGCATCATTGATAAAAAAACGAAATTACTTGATTTTAGTTTATAAAACTTTTTAAACTTAAATAGTGAAGCACATTAAACGCATAAATTCACGCCCTACAATCACCCTTATAGTGACTAGTGACGTCATCTCTTGGGAGAGATTAAGTGACGAATGCGCAGGGCGTACATTACTCGTAAAAACATAATTATTTGATATTGTTTATCGAAAATACTGAAAGTTAAGGTGAAATCATGAATCGCAGTGCAAACGCACATTTGATTATTTAAGTATTTATCCCTAACCACAAATGTTAGAGTGATAAGTCTTCGCTGTTCGCACTTGCAGCACTGAATCAATGCATAAATCCACACCCTACAATCACCCCTACTCATTCGTCACTAAATCACGCAACAGCGTGATGTCGTCACTCGTCACTAGTCACTAGTCACTAAAACTAGTTCCTATAAAGTGTCGCCTTAACTGCTTTAATAATACGATCAACATTCGGAAGTGCTTCATCGATTAGAGAAGGCGAAAATGGGAATGGCGTATCTGTTTGAGTTACGCGCATTACTGGCGCATCTAAATAATCAAATGCGTAGCGTTGTAAATGATAAGCTATTTCAGATGAAATTGACGCTAATGGCCAAGATTCTTCTACGACTACGCATCTATTTGTTTTCTTTATTGATTCAACAACCGTTGCGTAATCAATTGGACGTACTGTTCTCAAATCAATAATTTCACATGAAATATTGTCTTTCGCTAATTCTTCAGCTGCTTTGTGAGCAACTTTCATGATTTTTCCAAAAGAAACGATAGTTACATCAGTACCTTTTCGTTTTATATCTGCTACACCAATTGGTGTTAAATATTCTCCTTCAGGTATTTCACCTTTATCGCCGTACATTTTTTCAGATTCTAAGAAAACAATTGGATCTTCATCTCGGATAGCAGACTTTAAAAGACCTTTTGCATCGGCTGGAGTTGAAGGCGTTACTACTTTTAACCCTGGAATGTGTGCATATATCGGTTCGAAAGCCTGGGAGTGTGTTGCACCTAATTGTCCAGCTTGTCCATTACCACCTCTAAAAACGATCGGACAATGAAACTGACCACCAGACATTTGTAACATCTTAGCTGCAGAGTTGATAATCTGATCTGCTGCGAGTATGGCAAAATTCCAAGTCATAAACTCTACAATCGGTCGAAGGCCATTCATTGAAGCGCCAACAGCAATACCTGTAAATCCAAGTTCGGCAATTGGAGTATCGATTACTCTTTTCTCACCAAACTCATCCAACATTCCCTGAGAAACTTTATAAGCTCCGTTATATTCGGCCACTTCCTCTCCCATCAAAAATACATTCTCATCGCGACGCATTTCTTCATTCATCGCTTCTCTTAATGCTTCTCTAAATTGAACTGTCTTCATTTTAAACTACTTAATTATCAACTTGGAATTATATCCGATTTTCAGCGGTAAAACTAAGAAATTTTGATTTGAACCAAATAGAAAGCCTTTCTTTTTTCTGTTTTTTTGTTTTTAGTCTCGATATAGTGACGGATTTTAGTGACAAGTGACGAGTGACATCGATTGGGCAAGCCATTCTTAGTGACGAATACGTGGGGCGTGCAACATTCGTAGGAAATATAGTCATTTGTTTTTAGTTTATCAAAGCTTCATCGGTCAAACAATATGGCAAATATCGACGAACCTGCCAAAGTATAAGTCATATCCCACGCATTCGTCACTAAGTGAGCCTGCGAACGATGTCACTCGTCACTTGTCACTTTAAAACTCACAATCACTATATTAAATAATGACTATTCATAAGATTTAAGTATCTTCGATACCTCAAAAAAGTGAATTATAATAAGATGAAAAAAATTGGTCTTTTTACCTCAGGAGGCGATGCGCCCGGAATGAATGCAGCAATTCGAGCGATTGTTAAAACAGCTATTCATCATGGAATAACTCCCATTGGTATTAAAGATGGTTTTGAAGGGATGATGAAAGGTGATTTTGTTGAGTTGAATTATCACGATGTTGATAATATTATTCAATATGGTGGAACAATTTTAGGTTCAGCCAGAAGCGAAGCATTTAAAACTAAAGAAGGTCGTGCAATCGCTATAGATCACTTATCAAAAGCTGGGATTGAAGCATTAGTAGTTATTGGTGGAGACGGTTCTTTCACTGGAGCACATATACTCTCTCAAGAAACAGACATACCAATGATTGGGCTTCCGGGAACAATTGACAATGATTTATTCGGAACCGAAGCTACAATTGGTTATGACACCGCGCTGAACACGATTGTTCAAGCTATTGACAAAATTCGCGACACTGCATCTTCACATCACAGGGTGTTTTTTGTTGAAGTGATGGGTAGAAACTCTGGTTTTTTAGCTTTAAACTCCGCAATCGCTTCAGGAGCTGAATCTGTTTTAATTCCTGAAACGGTTACTGATATTAATGCTTTGGCTACTCAAATCAAAACGCAAAACAAAGGTAGACGTAGTTCGATAATCATCGTTGCAGAGGGTGATGATGCTGGTGGGGCAATGGATATTATGCGTAAAGTCAAACCTTTATTGCCAGAATACGATTTGCGCACAACGATACTTGGTCACATCCAACGCGGAGGCTCCCCTTCCTATTTTGACCGTGCACTAGCAACGCGTTCTGGCATTTATGCAGTTGAACTTTTAATGAAAGGAAAAAGTCATAAAATGATTGGAATCACAGCTGATCAACTCGTTTTAACACCCATTAAAGAAGCCATCGAAAAATCTTCTCACCCCAACTTGAAGAAAGAAGAAATTTTAAAGAAATTATTGACTTCGAAGTAATTTCTACAAATTACTGTGTCTACTAATGTTAACTTTTAAAAAAGACATTTTTCTATGTCTTAGAATAAATGTTTTTGTTAAAAATTTTGCTTAACAACAATAATTGTGTTAATTTAGTATTGAATTAGTGTGTTGTTTATGTTAAAATAATACATCTATTAACGCTAAAACTATGAAATTTAAACACTTGTTAGTTTCTTTAATACTTTTAATAAGTACACTCGGGTATTCTCAATATAATTATGAAGTCCAACTTGTTTCCTTTAATGATATGCATCCAAAGGAAGCTTTTTCAATTATTTTAAAAAAACTGGACTATAGTTCAAAACAAATCATTGAAACACGTTTTCGATTTGAATCTAGGTATAAATATACCGAAGACAAATTAAGGAAAATAATGGAAGAATCAGGGTTTGAGTTAAAATCTTTCACTATGACCAAGAATATTGAAAAGATTGAAGCTATAAGTCGCTAAAAGGTCGTCTTCATTTTTAAGTGTTCTTAATACATTTCATTCTCAAAATACTATTTTATGAAAAATATAATTCTTTCTACGATTTTACTGCTCACCTCTATGACATACCTCAATGGACAGTGTGAAAACACAACTTCATATGGTTCTGCTTCTGCTCCAACAAACAATACACCTGTAACAATTAGCACATGTTCATATCAAACGGAGTTTAGCACAATTTCAAACGTTGTGTCTGGAGAAACTTATGAAGTAGACAGCGACTGTGGAGGGTATATCACTGTTCGAAGTGGCACTCCAGACGGACCAGTTGTTAATAGTGGGAACGCACCATTAAGTTTTACAGCAACATCAAACGATGATCATTATATTCACTGGAATACAGATAGTGGATGTGGTAATGCAACTGATTGTTGTGAAACTACTATCACTTGTACCTCTTGTAGTTCAAGTGGCGGAGGTGGTTGCTTAAATACATCGTCTTTTGGTTCAGCGTCTGCACCTACCTCAAATATCACTGAAACTATTAGCTCATGCAATTACCAGACTGAATACAGTACTATTTCAAACGTTGTAGCTGGAGAAACTTACGAGGTAAATAGTGATTGTGGAGGATATATCACTGTTCGAAGTGGTAGCTACAATGGACCAATTGTGGAAGAAGGTAATGCTCCACTTTCTTGGACAGCAACATCAAACGATAACCATTATATTCACTGGAACACAGATAGTGGATGTGGTACTGCATCAAATTGTTGCGAAACAACTATTACATGTACCTCCTGCCCTGCTCCTGTACCTCCCGCAAATGATGATTGTAGCTCCTCTTTTTCTGTCTCGGTGAACACAGATGGAACTTGTAATTCTACGACTGCAGGGAGTATAGAGAATGCTACCGCTTCTTCTCAAAGTACAACTGCTTGTAACGGTACTGAAAATGACGACATATGGTTCTCTTTTGTTGCTCCAGCTAGTGGTAGTATTGAATTAAATTTACAAAATATCACAGGATCTACTACAGATCTTTATCACTCTGTTTGGGAAGGCTCCTGCCCATCGTTAACACACGTTGCTGGTTCTTGTAGTGACCCAAATACTAGCTCATTAACAGGATTAAATCCAGGTCAAACATATTACGTAAGAGTATACAGTTGGTCTAGTACATCTGGTCAGAACTCTTCCTTCGACTTATGCATAACCGAAGCTGGTCCTTGCGGTAACCCAGAAAATAATGATTATTGTTCAAATCCTGCAACGCTTACTCAAGGTGGGACTGATTGGTCTAGCTCAACTACTGATACGTATTCAGCAGATTCGCCTGCCAACACTTCTCAATTTTGTGGTTCAATAGAAAATAATTCTTGGTATGTTTTTACCGCTCAATCTACCACAGAAACTTTTGAATTTAGTAGTGTAACAAATTGTAATGATGATTGGGGGATTCAAGCTGAAGTTTTTGAAATAACTACTGACGCAAATGGTTGTTGTACAGATTTAACATCCATGTCAAATTGCTGGAATCCTGGCACTGCAACTACTGGAACAGTAACAGCTTCTGGTTTGACTGTTGGTAATGACTATTACCTTATGGTTGATGGCTGGGGTGGTGACAACTGTGATTTTACAGTTGATGGCTGGGGAGCAACAGGTATTTTACCAGTAGATCTCCTTTCATTTACAGGAAATAAGTATAATGACATCAACGAGCTATGGTGGACAACTGCAACTGAAGAAAACAACGATTATTTCATTATTGAGCACTCAATTGATGGTGAAAACTGGGTTAAAATTGATCAGATAAACGGCGCTGGAAACAGTAGTTCTGAAATTACTTATAATACAACGCATCGAAACTTTGAAGGTGGTATTAATTATTACAGATTAAAACAAGTTGATTTTGATGGAAAAACTACAGACCACGGCATAGTATCAATTAACAATGCTGAAAAAAAAGAACTCATCAAAAAAGTCAACATGATGGGGCAAGAAGTGAATGAAAATTATAGAGGTTTAGTATTGAACTATTATAGCGATGGAAGTATAAAAAAAGTGCTTCAGTAATCAACCAATCGCTTAGCTAACGGAAGTTTATCATTTCGCAACGAAATAATACAACACTTATATACAGTGTTTTGCACGTGTATTTCAAGAAAAATTAATTTTTTTTAACAAATAAAACCACTTTCTGTTAAATACAGGCAACCATAAATCTTCTTTTTTACGTTGATTGCTTAAGTAATAGTACCTAGGTGTTCTACATAGTAAATGTGGTGCTTAAGTCTTAATTAAGATTAATAAACTCAAGTTTATTATCATTTAATATTTAAACCAATGAGAATTTTTAATAGAAATATAGTGCTCAAAATTGTAACAATAGCCTTTATCTCTTTAACCTCTGAATTGTTTAGCCAAGAGAATACTGATATTGAAGGGACATACACAGTTTATATCACCTCATTAAAAAAAGCCAAAGTAAACTTTAATGAAGATCAACTTTTTGAAATTGAAGAACTGAGAAAAGAAACCGAGGATTACAAAACCAAAGTTGATGGTATAGAAGTTCTTATTATGTCACGTGAAAAAATGGAAGGTAATTTAAAATGGCCTAAATATTCACTTATTAAAGAATAAAAAATTATGCAAAAATTATTTACAATATATTTCACTTTACTAATTGGTGGAATGGCTTTTGCTCAACCAGCTAATGATTTGTGCGATAACGCTGAGCCAATAACTGATTTAGATGGTACTTGTAACTCATTTTCAAATGTGGGTGCAACAGCTACAAATCCATATATACCTCCATGTTTTGGAAACACAAACATTACTTGGTTTAGTTTTGTTGCAGATGGTCCAAATGCTGATATTACTGTAAGTGGCATAAATAGACCAGAAGTAGCTATTATCGGATTAGATCAAGCTGGCGGAACAGATTTATGCGATATAAATGATGTTGTTTCGTATGGGTGTGCAAGCTTAGGTGGAAATTATTCATCAGTAACACTGACAGTTGATAACAATTCTTTAATTCCAGGAGATACATACTTAATTGCCGTAGCCAATAATACAGGCGGTGGCGGTGGTTCAGGAACCTTTGACTTGTGTGTAGACAATCCAGAAAACAATTCTCCTTCAACTTGTGCTAATGCACAGCCTTTCTGTACAGAAGACGGTGATGTTGAATACGATGCAGGGGTCGATGATGGAGTTGCTGAACCTGGGAATGATTATGACTGCCTTCTTAGCCAACCTAATCCAGCATGGTTTTTCTTAGAAATTGATGATCCAGGGGATTTGGATCTAAGCTTTACTTCTAACCCTGCCGAAGACATTGATTTCGCAGCATGGGGTCCCTTTACTGATCAGGCAACAGCTTGTGACAATTTAACTGCCGCAAATGTAGTAGACTGCTCTTTCCTCGCTGCAACTTCGGAAACTGCTTCCATAACAGGAACTCAAACTGGAGAGGTATATGTGGTAATGATTACAAACTTTTCGAATAACCCAACTGAAATCACATTCTCTCAAACTGGAGGGAATGCAACAACTAACTGTGCAATTGTTCTACCCGTAGAGTTAATTTCTTTTGAAGGAAGCGAATATGACAAGGTAAACGATTTATGGTGGACTACAGCCTCGGAAGAAAATAATAGTCACTTCATTATAGAACATTCTTCAGACGGTGAAACATGGAATGAAATTGATCAGATAAACGGCGCTGGAAACAGTAGTTCTGAAATTACTTATAATACAACGCATCGAAACTTTGAAGGTGGTATTAATTATTACAGATTAAAACAAGTTGATTTTGATGGAACTATTAACAAGCACAACATTATCTCTATCGACAATTCCGAAAGCCTGAAGTTGCTCAAGCGCGTAAATGCTATAGGACAAGAGGTTAATGAAAACTACAAAGGTATTGTTTTCGAATATTATAATGATGGGAGTACACAAAAAGTAATGCAAAAATAGCAGGAAGAATACGCCCGCCTGTAGTCTAAAGAGCCATACCTTTATCTAGGAAACCTACTGGTCGGACAGGGAACAGATTTGTGAAGTATGCGTACAAAATTCGAGATTCTTAAATCCATATTCGATATTCTGCGGTTCCCTTTTTAGTTTGTGCGCTAATTGAACCGCAGAATGCTGAATATTGAACCGCAGATTTTAGAAATAGCGAGTTCAAAATTCTTAAATCCATATTCGATATTCTGCGGTTCCCTGTCAGGCGCCAGGCTGTTTTTTTTTGGTTTGTGTGCTATTCGAACCACGCATAGCTTAAACCATTTTAAGTTTTCAACCAAAATTAGTTGTTGTATCAGCTTTTCACCTTTTCACTCTCACCTTTTTTCCACCACTATGCGCAACAAACTCTGGTGCATACATACATTGAACAGTTGCATTTCCACTATCAAATTGCCCAGAATTAGTTGCAAAAACCTCGTAATTCAAAACATGTGTACCTTTTGGAAGACGATCAATAAAGTAATTCATGGAAACATCTCTTGGTGATTGGTAATACCACAAGTCATTTTTCCATTGGTGCTGACTCACAGCCATTTTTGGTTCAAATCCAGCTGGACGTAAATCTTTTACATGAACATACTCCATGTCATTATCTACAGTAATTACTAACTTAATATTTACACGTTCTCCAACTTCAAAAACGGAATCAATCTCGTATTCATCACCTTTTGCTCCCGCAACAACTCTACGATATAATTTTTTGATACTTATATCTGGATTTGAAGACGCTTTCACTTTTTTCATATCTTCAAAATATTGCCAATAAATTGCTCCTATACTTGGTGTAGAAGTTGGCTTATCAATGGTGATATCAGCCAATTTCTTTCGCACCTCTTCCCCACTCCAAGTTGTTTGAAAATGCCCCTGACCGGGTGTGATTTTAACATATCGCTGATCTTCTGTTGCATTGTCAACAAACGTCAACTGTTTACCTCCAATTGTGATTGTTGGATCTTGATCATCGGCAAGATAATCTGTTCCATTCAACAGTAAAGCATACGTTGCAAGTGCTGTAGATTTTGTGTTTTCCCAAGCATTACTTCTCTTTTGTAAAATTAGCCACAAACGCAACGCATCAATTTCTTCTTTTGAAGCTTCAGCTTGTACGAAAAACTCAATGATTAAAGCTTGAGAACCAATTTTATCTTGATCCCAATAATATCCTCCGTTATTTTCTGGAAAATACATTCCTTTATCAGATTCATTTTTAGCACGATCTTGTAATGATTCTAATATGATTTTTTCATGTTTTTCATCATTTACACTCAAAAAGTACATTCCTGCCAAAGCTTGTTGTTGCAAACTTAATTTGGTCCAGTTTTCCTGTAATTTTTTGTGATGGTACGCTTTTACCTCTTTCAAGTTTGTGCTTTCTTGATGAGAAAAATAGGTCGTAGCGTATAACCAGTGTAGCGTAATTGAAGAAATGCCATAACGTTCCTTTTGTTTTTCTGTCATTTTATTGTAAGCATGAGTATGGTGTTGATTTAAGAAACCGATTGCATTAACAATCATCGACTCCGCTTTTTCAGGAAGATCAATTCCTAAGTTCTTCAGGTGACCAAAGCCAGAAACTATGTGTTGTGTGATGTAAACATTAGAACGATTACCACCAAACCATCCAAAGCCTCCATCACCGTTCTGCTTTTGACTAAGCAAATGAATCGCTTGCTCCTGGCTTCTCGCCAACTGATTTATTTCAAATAACTCCCCAATTCTTCTACGTCGCTCAGACTCTGACTTTGCATCTAAAACCCAAGGTGTTTCTTCCAAAAGAATTGTTTTTAACGCTTCATTCTTTTCTAGCTCACTCATGAAAACATCAGGAGAAGTTTTTCTCCACGTTTCAAAAAGTGTTTTAATTTTCGGTTTTTTGTCGATAACATCCTGCGCTAATCGGTTGGCATAATAACGAGAAAAGAGTTGTTCTGCACACTCATAAGGATATTCTGCTAAATACGGCAAAGCCAAAACAGCATTCCATGCAGGATTCGCTGTATATTCGAAAGTAAATCGTTCGTGCTTTAAACTTTTTGAGTTATTGTTTTTTAATGGTTCAAAACTCAAATTAGTTGTTCCTTTTTTTGTAATCACAAAAGGTAGTGCTTCGGTGACCAACTGACGATTCGTTAATATTGGAATTGGTTTTTGTTCTCCATCGCTAAACTCTTCGTTTGACGCTGTAATTTTGTAAGCAATAATCCCAGACTGGTTGCTTAAATCTAAATTCCAAATTACATCTTTTGATTCGTTTGCGGGGATAGTTACCATTTTAGTTTGTGGCTGGCGACCGATTAAATTCAAACTCTCATCCGTTGTGGGATCAAAAAAGGAGAGCTTCACCTCAACTGTTTGTTCTTCATCTGTTAAATTCACCACTTTTGAAGCAAAGTCAAATCTATCACCAACTCTAAAAAATCGCGGCGCATTCGAGGTCACCATCAACGGTTTTTGAGCAACGGTTTTTAAATTCAATCCTCCAGACTTCAGGTCTTTCGTATGTGCTAATGCCATAAATTTCCATTCCGTCAACGATTCTGGGAGCGTAAAACTCACCACAAACTCACCTTTTTCATTTGTTCTTAAATCCGGGTAGAAAAACGCTGTTTCATTAAAGTTTTCACGAATCTGAATGGGTTTTTGAGTTGCTTCTTCACCACTTTTACTCTTTTTACTATCAGCTTTATCTCTTTCTAGTGGTGGCTTTTCTTTACTAGCAATATCTTCCATTGGCTCTGACTCTATTGCTACCTCACTTATTTCATGAACTTCTTCATCCGTATCAGTAGATTCTCTAACAGAACCTAAAGAAAAACTTCGTTGATTCATATTAGAGCCATCGTAGTAATAATTAGCCTGTCTATTTCTTGTACCTACAAACCCTCCTAAAAATTCACTTCGTGAAGTCCGTTCAACATTCGTTAATTCATACTCTAAATTTCTCCAAGTAGCTTCTCCATAAGAAATCATGGTACTTTGACGGCTAGGGTTTCTATAATCCGCATAGTAGTAATCACCTCGATAAGGCCAAAGACTCCAGTAATTTTGCGCAAACTGATCCAGTGAAGCATCATACATTCCTGCACAAACTTCAGCAGCAATTTTATCAGCATTTTTACCAGAAACAGTAAACTTCCATTCTTCTTCCTGTCCTGGTAGTAATTTATCTCTAAATGTGGATGCTTTTACTGTTAACTCCTTATTGTCAAATGGTACATTAACTGACCGGGTTGTTGTATACGGTTTTCCATCGTAAATAAGTATTGCACTAAAACTCAAATTTCCGCGGTCTTTTTCTTTTACTGTATAACTTAAACTTTTACGTTTATCCAGCTGCATCCATTCTTCTTGAATCAATTCTGTTCCTCTTCTCAGTTGAACAAAAGCTTTAGCGCCTTCAAATGAAGAGCCAAGTTGGAAATCTATTGACTCCCCGATTTTGGCATTTGTAGTTGAAATGTACGACCATAAATCAATTGGTTCAAGTAGTTTTATTGATTTTACATCAATCATTGAAAGTTGCTGAACAAATTTAATTGTATCTCCTTTTTCTGAGATGGTTTCGGCTTCCAAACGATACTTTCCTTGCTCGTTTTTTAATAGTTCATTTATATTGATAGAGTCTCCAACCTTGAAAGCACTTGAATTAAACAGTTCTTCATTAGACTTTGTAGAATCATAACTACTTTCAGGTGCGTAAGGGAATAATTTCTCCCATTTTTCTTTATCATATTTTTGAAATTCCGCATCCTTCCAAATTCTATTTTTAAACAAAGGGGAAGGATTTAATTTGTATACCTTTAGCTCTCCCTCATATCCTTCTTGAGACTTTCCAGCCATATTAACTACGTTAAAAACTGCTTTTTCTGTCTCATCCAAGCGCAATTCACTTTTTCCAGAGCAAGTAAGTCTCAGCCCAGTCTTACTCAAATTCAAATTCGTACGAGCTTCATGAGTTTCTCCTGAAACATCAGACACTTCAGCAATGATTTCAAAGTTGTAATGTGCATTTTCAGAAGCATTTGGATCTGTAGCCGCAAAAAACTGAAGTTCAAATTCACCTTTCTCGTCAGAATTAACTGTACTGTCTAAAATTAGATCTCTCCCTTGCGAATTCCCACCATAATAACGCCAGTAAGTGCTCCAAGTTCGATAAATACGATAATTAACTTTTGCTCCTGTAATGGGATATCCTGTAAATGCTTTAGCGGTTCCTTTTACACGAACTGAATCATTGAGTTTTGCTTCTTCTTCAGGCAAGTCAATATGGGTTTCAAATGTTGGTCGTTTGTATTCTTCAACCCGAAAAGAATGATTAGAATTACTATTGTAATCAGAACCATTATTATATCGAACTTCAAGTCTAAATTGACCCAATGATCCACCCAATGGCAAAGGGATTGATGCGTTTATTGAGCCAAATTCATTAGTAGTAATCGTTTTTTCATAGATGGAATTATATGAGTTGTCATAGAGAGTCACCGTTAGTTTTTCATTCGGTTTTATTTTAAAATCGTTATCTTCTCCTTCGTAAGCAATCACTTTATAATGTACTGTTTGACCAGGTCTATAAATTGCTCTATCTGTTAGAATATTTACCCTTGATTTTAATTCATAACTATTATATTTATAAAAATAGTCATTCGATGAAATCTCAGAATCATTCCAACTCACTGTGTAAATGTAGTTAATGTTCCGATCTTTTAAACTGGCAGAATACCATCCATTTTCTCCAGTCTTACCCGTTTTATTTGGTGTATTTGGCAATATATTGTAGTTCTTACTGTAAAAAAGCTCAACTTTAGCGCCTTCAATTGGTTTACCTGTTTTAAAATCAGTCGCTAAAAAGTCAATTCCGTCTTCTGTTTTCATGGTTGAAACAAAAATTTCTGAAACGGTGAACTGCTGTGTAGTTTTAGGTAGGTTTCTCCAAAGTGAATCTTTTTTTACAATTTCATCTATATTCACATTATTTTCAGTGATTAAAGCAAAATACTCACCTCCTTTTTTAATACCATCAATTAACATCTCTGTATTTCGTTTTTGGAAATCATTTCGATCTGTTAAGACAATTTTTTGATCTCGAAGCTTTTCATAATGTCCTCTTTCAATTAATTCATGATAGCTGTATCTTTTTTCAGCTTCTGATTTCTTTTCAAAAATATGAAGCGTCACAGAATCAATGTTTCGATGTTCAAACATAAGTGGAATTAGATCTCCTGGATAAGTGAAATTATTCATTTTCAGCTCAACAGTTGGTTGTTCAATTACTTTAATCAACTTTGAAATTGTTTCTTTGAAATCATTGTCTGGAAATAAATCAAGTTCGTCTTTCAACATTTTATGCGCTTCTACGATATGATTTTCTGGGGCTTTATTTGTTCTAAAGTGGTAGTTTTTCCCAGAATTATAACGCAAACGAGCAATCTCATATAAAAACTTAGATCGTGCTGGTTGCTCACCGTAATAATTCATCGCCACTCCCCAATTTTCTTCAGTCCTCTTAGAGCTATTTTCACTAAACAAATAATTCAATCGATGATAATGAATTTGGCTCAATATAAGCGTGTCTTCTATATGAAAGTCCTCCCATTTCTGGTAGACTTTCAATACTTTATTTTGAAGTATTTTGGAATCTAAGTCGGCAGTTACAAAATCTTTTGGTGTTCCTACACATTTACTGTCTAGTTCGTCTGTTTTTTTCCACTCATAATAACGATTATAGCTATAATGTTGATAAAAGTGAATCAATTGAACTGAAGTAAAATCGAAAACTGTAGGAGTCGAAAGTTCCTCTTTTTTGATGAAAGGAATAAAGTCTTCAAAAGGTGATAAAGAATGTTTTTTTAAGGCTTCCATATCATTGGAAATCTCATCTACCTGACTAAATATAAATTGCGCTCTTTTGTAATCATCATGCAATTCAACTGTGTCACTACCAATCGCAACTGGTAAGACATCCGCATTGTAAGGCACCCAAAGTCTTGGGTTATTCATCAACTGATCCACTAGAAATATTTTCGAAAGAGATTTACTGGGTTGTTTCAATTCATTCGTAAGTTCATACAATTCCACAAAGATTTCAACACGTTCATCAGGTAAAAGCGGAGAGAGTGTTTGACTAAAGCTATAAATTGCCCTTGAAATATCATAAGTATTATCACTTTCAACCCCTTGGTCTAAGATGGCCCGCAACTGTTCTCTACCAGCATTCGGTTGATTCACCTTCATTAATGAATCATAAGCCTGCCATTTTTTATCTGGTTCACCTTCTAAAACGGGAGTAAAATCAGTTAAATTTTTATTCATTGATTGATTTGCGCCAAAAACAACAAAACTTCCAATTATAAGCGTAATAATAATTCGGTACCACATAAGCATACTATTTTTTAGTGTGTTGATGCATCTTATTGCATCATTCCATAAAGTTAACGGAAATAAGGTACAGTTAAATAAAAAATGGGTTCAAAGTGGAGGAGCAATTTTTTTAATTGTGAATAATTGGAATTCTTTCAATTAATATTGTAATTATTTTGATGAAAAACAGTTAGATGAAAGTACAGTTGTAAATCGCTCAATAGAATGTCAATATTACCAATTTTTGAATTCAAATTTTTCTACCCTAACATTAGGTATGGAACCCGCTTTTCCTGAATTACCGTTTTTACCTTGACTACCCTCTTCGCCATCTACACTATCTTCTTGACCTACGGCAGGCTTTCCTGCTTTTCCAGCATCACCGCCTTCACCGGCATCACCGCCCTTACCACCGCTATTAATTACACTAAGCGCTGTCATAACTTCTTGCGCATTTGGATGGACAATCACTTCAATTGCAGCTCCATTTCCACCATCGCCACCATTACCTCCATTCCCGCCGTCTCCACCTATTCCTGGTTCGCGCTCATAATCATCACCTATTTTACCTTTTTTACCACGACTTCCATCACCGCCATTTCCACCGTCACCGCCATCACCGCCAGAGTTATTGATAAGGATACTATCCTTATTTGTGGTTTGATAAATCCATACAGAATCAGTTCCAAGCAATTCAGCACGCGCATAATACATTTCGCCAGATTTCCACAAATGAACCTTTGCAGGTTTCGCATCCTCGCCGTCTAGACCATCATGCCCGTCTTTTCCTGTTTTACCTCTAGACAAAATTGCAGGTCGCAATCGAGACATTCTATTGTACCCTTTGTTCCCAGATTCACCAGACAAGTCCAAGTTCAAAGGTCCAGTAAAGTTTAGTTTTAACGTTTGATTGAAAGTAACAGAATCCTCTTTTCCTCTTAAAACCGATTGAAAATTAAGCGCTTCAATATCTTTTACCTCAGGTCGTTTTTCGATGAAAAGCAGTTGTTCTTTTCTGTCATAATATAAACCTTCACCATAAATTTTTAATTGAATACTCCTCGACACATCCGTTCTTTCACCTTCCAAGCTTACATTGTAAAAAGATACTGCTAGTGTATCTCCGTAGTTTAAGGGACGGCTCTCATCATATTCAAAAATTACTTGTTGTGTATTCTCTATTGCAACTTTCCCAGCACCACAAGACGCCAGAAAAAATAATGGTAATAAATAAGAATATATCTTCTTCATATACAGGTTGTTTTATGTCACCAAATTAACAAATTTCATACCAAAAAAGTTATATTACCAAAGCTTTCATTTTTATTAAAAACACGTTCCATTGAGCTCCGAAATTAGACACTTGAAAACTACATGAGATAAATTATTATAAATGATAGTTTCTCCTACTTTATAATCTTCTAGAAATCTATTTCCTAATATTTATAACTTATTACTGAGTAAAGAATTTTTGCTATCTTGGAATCTAATTCCTAAATGGCAAAAAGAAGTCACTGTACCTTTGTTGGATTTAATGATTTAGATGAGATTTAACAACTCCTCAAACACACCATTGTATCTAAGTAACAAAATCACAAATTCTAACTTTAAAACCTTACAACTTCCTCCAAGAATTCATTACCTTTGACTTCCCAAAATACAGACATGGAAATCACAAGAGATAAAGTATTAGAAGCATTAGGAAATGTTATAGAGCCTGATTTGAAAAAAGACATCGTTTCACAGAATTTAGTGGAAGATATTGAAATTAACGATCAAACCATTTCACTTGTTGTTAATGTTGTCAATCCTGCAATGCACGCTCGAAAAAGAATGCAAGAAGCAGTAAAATTTGCTTTGAATCGCGTGCTTGGAGATGATATTGATGTTATTGCTGTTGTTAAAGGAATGCCAAAAGAAGCGACAGAATCTCGTCGAAAAATCTTACCTGATGTAAAAAAGATTATTGCTGTTGCCTCTGGAAAAGGTGGGGTTGGAAAATCTACAGTAGTTGCAAACCTCGCAGGAGGATTAGCGAAAGCAGGATATAAAGTAGGAATTGTAGATGCAGATATTTATGGTCCATCAATGCCAACAATGTTTGATGTAGTTGGTGAACGTCCTTCTTCAATCGATGTAGACGGAGAACAAAAAATGACTCCAGTTATTTCTTACGGAATACAAATTATGTCGATTGGATTTTTTACTGCTCCCGATGATGCTGTCGTTTGGAGAGGTCCAATGGCTTCGAAGGCGTTGACTCAAATGTTTACCGATACGCATTGGGGTGCTTTGGATTATCTATTAGTTGATTTACCTCCAGGAACAGGAGATATTCACCTTTCGCTTGTGCAAACAGTTCCCTTGGATGGAGCAGTGATTGTTTCAACACCACAAGAAGTCGCACTAGCAGATGCAAGAAAAGGAGTGAGTATGTTCCGTTTGGACAATATTAAAGTTCCTGTTATTGGATTAATTGAAAATATGGCTTGGTTTACTCCAGCTGAACTTCCTGAGAATAAATATTATATTTTTGGTAGAGATGGGGTTAAAAATCTTGCTGAAGGAATGAATGAAACATTTTTAGGACATATTCCACTCGTACAAAGCGTAAGAGAGTCTGGAGATATTGGTCGCCCGGCTGTTTATCAAGAAAACACACCGATTTCTGAGGCTTTTGATGAATTAGTTCGTAAATTTGTTGAAGAAACGAATAAGGAAAAGTAAATATGGCTATTGACAAAAATGCAATTTCCGAAAAAGTAAACGTTGCACTCAAGCAATTGAGACCATTTCTAGAAGCAGATGGCGGCGATATGGAATTAGTCGAAATAACCGACGATGCTGTAGTTCGCGTAAAGCTACTCGGAGCTTGCAAAGACTGCTCAATGAGCGTGATGACAATGAAAGCTGGCCTGGAAGAAGCTGTTAAAAAAGTAGCTCCAGAAGTACAGCGCGTAGAAGCTGTCGACCAAATTGAAGTTGTCAACTAAATTTCTGAAAATTTTACCGTTGCTATGCTTGGCTTCAATCATGCGTTTCGAGGTGTTTTGAACATGCTCAGAACAGAACGCAATTTCAAAATTCAATTTGTTTTATTGCTATTCACCATAATCATTGGCATAGTTCTGAAAATATCACTTCAAGAGTGGATTGCAATCGTTATTTCAAGCTGTTTGGTTTTTGGATTTGAAATTATAAATTCAGCCATTGAAAAAACATGTGACTTAATTAGTGAAGATGAAAATTCACAAATTAAATGGATCAAAGATGTAAGCGCAGGAGCGGTGTTAATTATTTGCATTGGTGCTGTTATAGTCGGTTGTTTAATTTTTATTCCTTACTTCTATTGATCTGATTTTTTTGGAATTTTAAACTTCATTTTCTTTAACCCGCATTATAATCTGATATAAAAAATTCTTTTAAAAATAAAAAAGGGGACTTGATGCTATCATCAATGTCCCCTCTAAAACTATACATTTAACTTCAAAAGTTTGTTTGAAAACTAATGTTTTTTAGTGTTGTTAGCTATTGCCGTTAAAGCTCTAAATTGCTCTGCAACAAATCTTGAAACAACAATTATTAAAAAACCAAAAATTGGCATTAAAAATATTCCTGCAACACTTGTATTTACAAATCCAAGTCCAAGATTTCTAGCCATATACCCCCCTTCATTGCCTAAGAATATAGTTGACAACAATGCAAATGTAAAGCCTACTATTCCGAGCCATGTTCCAAACCACTCGCCATACGTTTGTATGAAATGAGAAAAAACAGGAGTTGCACTAAATTCATCATCAGAAGTTGATGATGCTAACACCTTTGACTTTCTGTCCCACCATAGCTGAAAACTAAGCCAGCCAGCAAAAGCAATAACAATCCATAAAAGAATAAACACAACAACAATTTTTGCTGGGCTTTCAAATATTCTTCCGTCTATTGCTTCATACAGAATGAAAATTGGAAATAATAAGTTTAAAATTGCTAATAAAGTGTATAACCAACTAAATGGCTTACGATACATATTGCCACTATCTATAAATGACAAATACGGTTTAATGAATGAAAAGAATTTACTGTCCATAAGTAATAAATTTAATGTCTCCTACTCTTTTGGCTTTTCGGTTTCGCCCCGTTTTTATTGTGGGATCTGGACTCCACTTGCAATATTTTGAAATATCAAATGAACACCAACAACTGTTAACTTAAAAACAATAGTAGTGTTCGATAATTTATCATCATACAGTTCCAAATATATTAAATATCAATAATATACAAGCAATTAATATAAAATATTATTGGGTTACCAAGCTAGGTCGCAACTTAATATCGTAAAATATTAAAATTT
>JBBEBO010000039.1:0-13448 GCA_040882265.1 Brumimicrobium sp.
CAGCGTCACCTCGAGCATCGCGAGAGGTCTTGTTTCGTTTATCCGGACACTAATGTTTTCGAATATAGTATATGTTAATTATTAATGATTTGTAGAAAAAGATAATTAAGAATGTTTTAAACTTTAATACTTACAAAATATACTACAATCTCCTACTCTATCATAGACCTCAGAAAAATTTGGATCAGTCTTAAATATTTTGGAGGAGGTTGAAAAGTTTAAAGCTGAAAAACTCAAGGTTTGTGGCGTATTTGAAATAGTTTCACCATGTTTATTCCTCTGTAAGCTTTTAGTTGATTCAGCCTAATTATATCGAATAAGTCTACTAACTTTTAAACACGAAGCCTTGTAAAGAGCCATCTCCTTAGCATTGAATATCAGTTTACAATAATAAATACTTGTACTTTTCGGATTTTTTTACTGGAGGTAATTACAACGCCTTAGTTTGATAAAAAACATTTAAATCTATATTGTTATCCGGGGTTAGTGCCAGGGCAAACTCACACTTTTGGTTCTACAATAATTTTAATGGGTAAGTATTATATGTCGTACTTACAGCACTTAGGGGTTGGGATTCAATTTTTAATCACTGGCATGAATGCCAGCGCTAAAAATTGTAAGTGCTTACAGCACTTTTAACCACTGATCCAAATTGAATAATGATAGGTGGATTTATAACTACAAAGCATATTCATTCCTAATATTCGTGATTAAGGTTAAATAAAAAAGTATGAGTTAGCCCTGGGGTTAGTGCGAAATTCACTAACTTTTGAATATTCACAATAATGCAGGTTAATTTATAAAAACAACAAAAGAGGGAACCACCCCTCTTTTGTAACAAACAACAACAAACTAAATTTATAAATGTAACTTACGTTACTACCTAATTGTGGGAAAAATTAAATATTGTATTATCTTTCCCCACATTATTTTGATTATTTTGATGACGGATAGTGTCCATTAATCTTGCAACTTCATAAATGCTTAAATTACTTTTAGAACCTTGTTTAGCATGCACTTCCAATTGTTTTTTAGCTAAATTCACTGTGCTTTTAACAACTACATTTGTATTTACTATCATCTTCTTTAATTTTCTTTTGCCAATTTTACGGTACTCTTTTACAATAGGTTTCAAAATATTTAAAAAAATTTACATTATTGAATTATTAAATCATTATTTAAACAGGAAAATCTATATAAACATCAAGTTATAAGGATATTATGTCTTATACTTATTAATTACATTTTTCTTGGATTTTTCTTTAAAAAGTAGCATTAAACAAATAATTAATAGATAAACAGGAAAAAGAATAAGTTTAAACACTCTCTTAATTATGAGTTTCACCTTTTGTTGAGTAGATCTTTTTCGATACCTTTTAGTGTTGTCCTCCACTCCATTCTTCTCACACTCTAGCTTAAAGAATCGTATTGCTCGATCAGTAAGAATCGATAATAAACCTTTTTCACGAATATTACTGATTGAATATTCTTCATAACTAGCTATAAAACTAATCAATGAATTTTTAGTGTAAATTAAGAAAGTAAGTCCCCACTCTAAAAGTGTTTGCTTAATTCTAATTAAGTCGTCTTTAATCGTTTCTAAAACCACTTGATCTTCTTGAGAAATTGAAATTTGCATAGCTACTCTATTTATTGGTTATAACAAAGGTCGCTTTGAATGAAACATATTCACCATTAATTAAGTATAACTAAATAATTAAGTTGTAAATATTAATTTTATTTAGTTCATTAAGTTGCTTAATTAAGCTTAAACTTAATATATTTGTTTAATCATGCGTTTAGCTGGAACATATCACCCCATTCCATATTTACTTGAGCAACTCGAGCGATTTATACCTGGGGTGCAAACAATAAACGCAATTTGGAAGGATACCAATGGGGTTTTAACTACAGAAGATGGTGAAATTGACAATTCTGATGCTAATTCTAAAGTTGTAGTTCAAAAATGGAGAAATAAAACATCACAACATGAATGGTTAGATAGTTTTTCGCCTTTTTATTTTCAACAAACCGATAATAAACAACTTTCTTTAAATGATGAATCAAATTTGAATATACTCGTATTCTATTTTGATAGTCCGTATGATAATCTTAAAGACCTTATAGCGATTCACTTTCCCGAGAACATTTTCTTAAATAGTCTGAATACCACATTTAATGGTTTATCTGCTAAAGAAAAAATGATTTTATCTAATCTTTTGTCTTCTATTTTAAGATCTGAACATAAGCGTGTATTAAATGAGCACACGCTTTTATCTCGTATTGAACACAATCAAAAACTACAGTTAGATAAATTAAACCAACTTGAAGTAAATTTAAAACAATCGGAACGTTTGTATACTTCTGCTTTGGGGGTTATTGTTAATGATATTGTAAAATCATACGAACACGAATTAAACAAAGAGATTTCTGTTAACGAAGATGTTATTTATTTACTAGCTAAAGAAAGGCTGACGCAAGATCAAATCAACGAACTTTTGAAGGGTGCTATTTATGTGGCTTATAACCTTGGGGTATCTCTGTCACAAATTGAAATTACTGCAAGCTTGATTTATTTTGATAAACCTAATCAATCTGAAAAAACATATGATAAAAAGCAAGTCCTCGATAAAGTTAAATTATTGCTGGATCGTTACGAACAAGCCGCTGAAGATGCTCAAATCAACGGCTTGACTATCAATGGTAAAAATGTAGCTAGTTTATTAACGCCTTCTGTAACACCTCCTGCAATCACTGATGCTGTTAAAAAGAACGAAAAAAGAATTTATTATTTATTTGATCGGTTCCCAGGTAATTGGAAGCTAATTCGTTCTAGGTTGCGACCCCTATCACAAATTGATCAACGTGTTCAGCGAGACATGAACAAGATAGGTTGATTTGTTAAACCACATTCTATCCCAAGAGAAAAGCCTCCAAATTTATTTATTCCAATGAACTATGAATCAAAATTTATAATTGATCTCAGGTTTTAAGTATTTTTATGGCTTACAAAAGCATAAATCAATGAAAGTATTTTTTAAACTATTTATCGTCTTAACTACTTTAAATTTTTCAGGTTTTTCTCAAGAATCTGATTTAGAGCTTTCTAAGATCATGGCCGGGAACGATTTTATTGGCCATCAACCTCAAAATATTTATTGGTCTGCCTATGGCGATAAAGTTTATTTTGATTGGCAATCGGATTCTTTAAAAGAAGAAAAGCTTCATCAAATAGATGTCAATACTAAAGAAATAAGTAATGTAGCTGATGCTGACAAAGAAAAGGTTGTCTTCTACTCTCCTAAATTAATTGGGAAAAACAACTTTTTTTATACATACAAAGAGAATCTAAATTTTTGTCAAACAAAAGATCGTAAGAGTGATTTAAAAATACAGTCGAGTGCTCAGAAAAAGAGTTTGCAACACGTAAATGATGAGCAGGTAGTTTACTTTATTCAAAATGAAAACTTATTTAAATTTAATAACGAGTTGGCACAATTGAAACAAGTCACAAATTTTAAGACAGAAGAAGATAAACCATCTGATAAAAGTGAAAATTTTTTGACAAGCCAAGAAAAGCAATTTTTTAAACATTTTGAAAGCACTCCAGAACAAAAAGATAAATCTTCGCAGCTCCCTTCTCCTATTTATATTGGTGATAGAAAGCTAAACTCTATTGCAATTTCTCCAAACGAATCTTTTTTAATGTTTATTACTTCTGAAAAAGTAAAAAACAAAAACACAGAGATTATGGAGTACATAAATAGTGATGGATACTCAAAGTTAAAAAAAGCACGTCCTAAAGTGGGGACTGTTTCAGATTCTAAATTTGAATTGTCTGTTTATATCCCAGAAAACGACAGTGTGTCAAAGCTGGATTTCAGTATGCTGTCAGGATTGCGAAAACGTCCAGTATATCAGTCAGAATACGGTTTAACAAGTGATTTAGAAAGAGACAAAGCCATTATCATACATACACCAAAGTTTAACAATAAAGGAGATAAAGCACTTATTTCAGTTAAAAGCTTTGACAACAAGGATCGTTGGTTATTGATCTACAATCAAAATGATGGAAAACTTACTGAAATAGAACATCAGCATGATGAAGCTTGGATTGGTGGCCCTGGAATATCTAACTGGAATTACTATGAAGGTAATATTGGTTGGATGAATGATGATCAACATATTTATTTTCAAAGTGAAGAATCTGGTTATTCTCACTTATATTTAAAGAATATTAATACACTTGAAAAAAAAGTACTTACTAAAGGAGCGTTTGAAATTCACAAAGCTCAATTAAGTAAAGACGGTAATTCGTTTTACATTACTGCAAATAAAACACATCCAGGAAATAGATCTTTTTATAAACTTAAGTGGAAAGAGAATAAATGGATTGATATATTAACTAAAGATGGATACTATGATGTAAGCATTAGCCCTGATGAGAGCATGTTAGCTGTTAAATATTCATATATAAATAAGCCTTGGGAGCTCTATTTAGGTAAGAATATCGAGAATACTAAGCTGGAACAAGTAACATTTTCTACAACAGAAAAATTTGAGCGCAATCAATGGCATACACCAGAAATTATAAGCTTTAGAGCAAGTGATGGAACAAAGGTTAATGCTAGATTGTACAAGCCTAAAGCTGAAGTTAAAAATAATGCAGCAATCATTTTCGTTCACGGAGCTGGTTATCTTCAAAATGCACACAATTGGTGGAGTACTTATTTTAGAGAATTTATGTTTCACAATTTACTTATAGATTTAGGGTATACTATTTTGGACATTGATTATAGAGGAAGCAAAGGATATGGTAGAGACCACAGAACTGCTATTTATCGTCATATGGGAGATAAAGATTTAACCGATCAAATTGATGGTAAGCGCTGGTTGGTTAAAAATCAAGGCATAAAAAACGATAAAGTCGGAATTTACGGTGGTTCTTACGGTGGTTTTATCACATTAATGGCAATGTTAAAAACACCAAACGAGTTTCAATGTGGAGGTGCTTTAAGATCTGTTGCAGATTGGGCGCATTACAATCATGGTTATACTTCGAATATATTAAATACCCCTGAAGAAGATTCCATTGCTTATCAACGAAGTAGTCCAATATATTTTGCTGAAGGATTAGAAAATAGATTGATAATGTTTCACGGAATGGTAGATGATAACGTACAATACCAAGATGTTGTGCGTTTAAGTCAACGCTTTATAGAACTGGGTAAACCATCTTGGGATTTAATAAGTTATCCTATCGAATCTCATGGATTTAAAACGACAAATTCGTGGACAGATGAATATAGAAGGTTACTGGATATGTTTAATTTCAATTTGCTAGAAGATGAATAATACTATTGTGTTAAAAGAGATAGACACTGAGGAGGAAATGATGGAAACATTTGATTTACTCAGTATATTGTATGCAGATTTTACTAAAGAAAAATACAGCTCATTATTAATTGAAATGATTCCCAACAACTATAAACAATTAGTTGCTATTGATGGAAGTAAACTTGTAGGAGTATGTGGATTATGGTTGTCAACAAAAGTTTGGTGTGGGAAATATATCGAACTTGACAATGTGGTAGTCAGTCGCGAATATAGATCTAAAGGTATTGGGAAGTTGTTTACGAATTACTTAAACCTAAAAGCCGTAAAAGAAGAGTGTAACCTAATGGTTTGCGACGTATATACAGATAATTACAAAGCTCAAAAATTTTACTCTAACGAAGGTTTTATACCACGTGGATTCCATTACATAAAGCCCCTTAACAACAAACTACAGCTAGAGGTTCAAGATTAATTCATAAAAAAAGCACTGTCTGAAATATTCAAACAGTGCTTAATAAAAATATGTATAAAATCTAATTCCTCACTAATTGAACAAAACCATGTTCTTCTATATCTTGGTCTTTAATAGTTTTAATATTTACCTTATAGAAATAAGTACCATCACCAGCCTCTTTTCCACTTGGGTTTGTACCATCCCACTCAAACTCTGGGTCAGATGATGTTTTCAAAACGTTACCCCATCTATTAAGGATTACGATTTCAAACTCAGTAATCGTTTCAATCGCATCATTGTAATTGATATAAAAAGCATCGTTTGAGCCGTCATTATTTGGTGTAAAGACATTTGGAATTTCGACTTCTAACAAGGGATAATCCACTATTATTGTTTCAGTGAAAGTGTTTTCACAACCTTTATCCGAAATACCAGTTAGAATAACTTCATACGTACCAACTTCTGGATATTCTTGGAATAAAGTGTCATCATTATTATTCTCGATGTTACCATTACCAAAGTCCCAAATATAATCAACTGCACCTGTAGACAAGTTATAAAAATCAACTGGTAACGGAGGCTCACCTTGATTAGGATCAGCAATTAAATCCATGTCAGGCAAGTCATATATTTGAACAGCTTTAATAGAAGTATCTTTACAGAGACCACTAGTATCTGTTATGATAAGAGAAACATCATATGTTCCACCAAATTCATATTCATATATTGGGTTTTCAACATCATCGAGAGTATCATTACTATCTCCAAAGTTCCACTCCATTTCAACATAATCTCCAATAGATTCATTCGTGAACTCTATTTCTTCTTTAGCACAGACATTGTCAAAGTCAAAGTTGGCAAAAGGAGAAGGTTCAATCGTAACTTTAATTGTTGTATCAACAGAACAGCCAAAATCAGTTTCAACCGATAAGTTGACATTATAGCTACCCACACCACTAAAGGTGTGAGATGGATTTTGCTGACTTGAAGTAGCATTATTGTTATCAAAGTCCCAATCCCATTCAGCAACTTCAGACCAAGAAGGGAGTGAAGTTTCATCTGTAAACTCAGTTACTGCACCCTGACATAGAGGATAAGCAGAAAAATCAGGTACTGGATTTGGATAAATTTCAATAAGAGAAGAATCTCTAGCAACACACCCAGGATAATTCAAATCAGTAATTTCAACCCAATAAGTATTGGTAGTATCAACTTCTATTTCTGAAGATGTTTCACCAGTACTCCACTCATATTCATAATTTGCTGTTCCCCCTGTTGGGTTTGTTAGCAAATCAAGATCAGTCAAGCCACAAATTAAAGTATCCTCTGGAGTAAGGTTTGGACTAAGCGCTGAATACATAGTTATAGTTGCTGAACAAGTATCACTTATTCCATCTGTGAAAATAACCGTATAATCTTGTTCATTATTTTCGATACAGTCAGTCGTATCAGGGCTATTTGATATTCCATCCACATTCCAATCGTAGTAGTAATTCTGGTTACACAGTTGAGCTGTTATCTTAACATCATCAATCCCCCAGTGATCATTAAGCGCAGAAGATGCTGCATATTGATTCCAACGGAATCTTGTACTTGCTGTTTGTGCCGCGGGAGGGATTGCATGGCAATATTCCTGCCAAGTTGTTTGAAGTGGATCAGTACCATTATTAAGCACCACATGATCGTGTATTAGTACCCAAGTTACCCCACCATCTAATGAGTATTCGAGACTTACTCCTTCGTCTACAAGGTCAGGACCTTCACAACTTCCTCCACCTCCTTGAGATGCATACATCATCATAAAACAGATATCACCACCACAAGTAACATCATAATCAATCGTTTCGACGTATCTTGGGTCACCTTGCTGGTTACCGAACCAAGCAGTAGGACTTCCATCAGGCGGTGCTCCACATGGGTTATTAAACATAACTGTTTGGTTTGCGGACCACCCAGGTCCTAAAGCACTATTGTTAAAATCTTCATCTAACAAAACTTGCTCAGATAAACCTACTGCTTCCAAGTCAAAACAGTCACCACAATCGAGAGTGTCTGAAGCTGTTTCAATACTTACAGTACATTGTGAATTTACACTTTGGCTAAAAGTAATTAAAAGTGAGCCTAGTAATATATTTCTTAGTGTTGACTTCATCTTATAAGTGTTTTACGTTGATTTCCTTTAATTCATAAGCTACATCCGAAGCTTTCTTACCAGAGTTTCCTTTATTAAACTCCTTAAAAAGAGTTAGAGCTTTTTCGTTCTCTAAATCTCCTTCTATAGTTTCATTAGGAGCCAAAGTAAACACTAAATTCTCATCACCTTCAGATCTTTTTCGAGTATTGTTTCCATCCGAGTAAATGAAATCAACCTCAATTTCTATTGATTCACTCGTTTTGTTTTTAATACTAAACTGATAATAGGAATAGAATTTATCATTTGTTTTGTCTTTCAACTCTTTTACAGTTGAATTTATTTCAACTTTCTCGTCGGAATAATTTTCTTGTCCTGAAACATTCGAAACGAACATCATTGAACAAAGTGCTAAAGAAAAAAGTAATCTTTTCATGGTTATATTTTTATTGTTTAAATTAATTATAAACACATACTATGTACTTATAAAATTATATCTTCAATTTAAAGACGTTGCATACTAAATAAAAGTTTGCTGAATCTTAAAAAAAAATAAATCAGGGCAAATATAGTAATGATAAAGGGGTTAGCCACGAAAAGGACATAGCAGTTTATATATTTAACAAATTTCATTTTTAATGTGAATTAGCAACCACTGATTACGTTCTATCTATTAGTAAAAAACATTACTCACCATAAGATAACTTCATGTTTACCTCAAAATAAAATTCATCATTTTCCAGATTATAAAAAGTGTGGTTAAGTTTTGATTTAGATTTTAAACACATCGTTATAAAGCCAAGACCAGCACCTCCCTTTTCTGAAAGAATACCATTACCTAGAACTTTCATATAGAACTGCTTTACTTCTGCATTATCCATAGTATTAAGCATATTAATATGCTCATCTAAAAAATCTTTCTTTTCTTGATTTACTAGATTACCAAAAGAAATAGTGTAACTGTTTCGTTGATCAGCAACAATAACGTGTCCTAATTGGCTTCCTTCAAAATCTTTCACACCGTGAATTCTAATATTTTGAAGACCTTCAATCATAATAGAAAACATGCGTTTTATGATTGTTTTTTTAACGTTATTCGTCATCATAATCTGTTCAAGACCTTCAGACAAACTGTTGACTAAATCTTGAGAAAACTCTCCAAAATGAGAAAGAATAATCACCCCATCCTCACGTCTGGCATACCTATCGTGTAGATTTTGGTAAATCTCCTCGGTATTCGTTTTTATTTCGACATTCTTGCTCATATTTCAACTAAGATAGTACTTATTTTTGTAATAAAGTTGCCTTCTCCAATTTGTTTATCTAGTGTATAACTCTATTTATCAATCTGTCACATTAAATTCTTAATGAAAAAACGTTAGAATTTTGAAAAAGTTGCCCTTTAAACTACTTTAAAACATTTAAGTTTCCCGCATCTTCAAACTCAGTACCATCAACTCTAACACCTCTAAGTTTATAAATATAGGTTCCAGTATTCACTTTTTCTCCATTAAACGTTCCGTCCCAACAATCATTTTCATCGATTGTTTCAAATATTTTTTCACCCCAACGATTAAATATCTGAAGATTAACCTCTTGAACACATCCGCCTAATACACAGAGTTTATCATTTATACCATCATCATTAGGAGAAAAGACAGTTGGAATAACCACCTCTCCACAAGGATCCTCAACTTCAATAAAAACTGAGTCACTTCTTTCACATCCATCAGGTGAAGTAACAGTTGCAACAAACCAACTGCTTTCATTAACCGTTGCTACTGGATCTTCACAATTGTCACAACTCAACCCTGAAGACGGCAACCAAGAAATCGAACTAGTTGAAGGAGTGATATCAGCTAATAAATCAACAGACTCACCATTTTCTATTGTTACATTTTGAGGTGTAACAATAATAGATGGTATTTGAGCCCCTTCAATTTCAACTGGTCCGTAGCTTGTAGAACATCCATTTACATCAATTACTTCTAAATTATATGTCCCTGCTTGTAAATCATTCGAATTTATTGATTGTGAACTCAATCCGTTCCATTCATACGTTAAACCGTTCCCTGTAGCCTGAAGTCCAGTTATAGCACCATCATTTCCATAGCATGTCTCATCTGAAATTGATACGTTTGCATCATCTATAGCTGGTGAAGGTATTGAATCAATTGTGAATGGACCCTCAACTGAACTACATCCATTTTCATCTGTAACTTCTAGAATATAATCCCCCTCAATTACATTTTCAAGATCAATTGACGGAGAACTATTTCCATTCCATTCGTATGTTAATCCATTACCTGACGAAGTAATTCCGGTAATTGAACCGTCTCCACCATTACAAGTAACATCTTCAATTTCAATGTTACTTAAATCTATTACTGGATCAGGTATATTTTGAATATTGTATGGACCTACAGTAACAGAGCAACCCAAATCGTCTACAACTTCTAACGTATATGCCCCACTTGACAAGTTTAAAATATCAATTTGAGGCTCAACTGTACCATTCCAGACATAGGACAAGTTATTTCCTGTCGCAGTAATTCCAGTGATACTTCCGTTCCCTTGATTACAACCTTCATCTGAAATAACAATATTTGTATCGTCTACAACAGGTCCAGGTATTTCATTTATTGTATAAGGTCCAGAAGTAGCAGTACAACCACTTCCATCAGTAATCACCAAAGTGTAATCATCTGCAGAAACACCTATTGTGTCTTGTGAAGATGTTTCGATACCATTCCATTCGTATGTCAGATTTGTTCCAGTAACGCTGATACCAGTAATTTCGCCATCATCTCCAAAACATGTTTCATCAGTCAGACTCACATTAGAATCATCAATTGTTGGACCAGAATCAGTGTTCACTGTAAAAGGACCAGCACTTGATGTGCAGTTTACATCGTCAGTTACTTCAATTGTATAGCTTCCTCCAGAAAGACCTGTTAAGTCTTCATCTGGTTCTATGTTACCATTCCACTCAATCGTTATATTACTTCCTGTAGCTACAATTCCAGTAATTGAACCATCATTACCTAGACAAGTTTCATCTTGAATAACAATGTTAGAAATATCAATAGATGGACCAGGAGAAGGAGGGATTGTATGAATACCACTTGTTTCTGTACAACCATTTTCATCAGTAACAGTCAGTGTATAATCATCCCCTACTGCATTTGTTAAATCCTCAGTAGGCGTTGTATTACCGTTCCAATCAAAAGTTAGAGTTCCAAAACCACCAGAAGCTGTTAATCCAGTTATTGAACCATCATTTCCATTACATGTTTCCGGAGAGATAGTTGGTGGAGCACCAGTAATTACAATATCTGGAGAAACGATAACCTCAACAGGAATTCTAAATGTGCCAGGACAAACACCAACATAATAAGTTGCATTTGAAGTCAGACTAGGAGTGTTATACGTAGCTCCACTACCTAGGTTAGTGCCACCATACTGAGCATCATACCATTCAATTGAAGCACCTGACGGCAAAGTTCCATTTACATTAGCAGTAAGAGATGTTGAGCCACCACCACAAACAGTGTCATTTTCAGCAACTAAATCAAAATGATCAGTCGACTGTCCATCAATTCCATTTGCTCCTCCTGTAGCACCATTTAATGGAAAGTTTGTCATAAAAGAAGAGTTTGTAGTGCCACCATCACCACCAGCAACATTTTGTGTAGGAGTGCCCGAAGAAAAAGCAATCAAACCACCAGCTCCACCACCTCCAGGGCCATCTGCCTGGTTGGATGATGCAAAATGAACTTGAATAAATTGATCCCCCCCTTTTCCACCAGTAGCAATTAAGTCAATTCCTCCAGGAATTGGATTTGCATTAGAAATATGTATCGATCCACCTCCTCCAGCACCACCTGAACCATCATCACCTGTTTTTGCACCCCAACCAGGAGCCGGACCAGTTGCGTCAGCACCATCTTCACCATTTGCTGTAATTGAACCAGTTCCTGAAGTATTTCCATACAATTGAAGCATCACAGCACCACCGCCTCTACCTCCATCTCCACCATAACCATTATTATCATCACCAGCGCCACCGCCACCGCCAAGAAACACTTTCTGAGAATCGTAAGTGAGTGCATGTCCACCTGTACCTCCAGTTGGTCTTCTACAATCGCTCCCCCAATTAGAGTTATTTGGCCCAAGCGTAGCAGGATCTTCATTTTCAGAAGCATTAGAATAACCACCTCGTCCACCCCCAGAACTCGGATTTGTCATCAAATTAGTATTTTCAAGATCCCAAACAGCTGCGTAAGTTGCATCGGCTACACCATAACCATAAAATGTACCAACCCCTACATTTGAACCACCACCGCCACCAGCGTTGTGGTAATTAGCACCACCCCCTCCATTAGCAACTGCACCGCGACAATAGCGTGACTCCAAATTATCATATTCAGTATAAAAACCAGCTATTCCTTCACCTTTTTCAGAACCTTCAACATTATCGTAAGAGCCCAAGTAACCAGTACCTCCAAGATCACAAGTCAAAGCAGAATTCCCATCTATTTCACCACCACGAAAACCTATCTCGTCAGCGTGAATTCTACCTGACCCAATAATTTCAAGCTCTCCATTGACTTCAATTGACACAATACCACCAGTAAATCCATTCCAGTCAGGACCTGTTATACTCGTATTATTAGGAACTGTTAAATCCTCAAAACGTGGGATTCTAACAACTTGAACATGTCCACTTTCATCATAGTTTTTATCTAAACCACAATTTAATGTTATTGTTCCTGTCCCTACACTCTGCACTTCAACAAATTCATAATTACCTGCATTATTGTAATCTAAAACTTGTCCAAACTCTGTTTGATCCCAATCAGGGTTTGATCCTGTAATCCAACTATTTTGAACTGTATAGTTTGATCCCCAACTTGTTGTTGGCGTTGTATTAATATCAACTGTAGCACCTTGCATTTGAATAATCAGTATTAAGTCTCCTTCATCTAGATCTGTAGTGAATAAAGCACCTGACATTTGGCTATCGTCTACATCAATTGAAGTTGCTCCAGCGGTTGCGTCAGTAGTTAAGTAAGTGTAAGTATTAACCCAAGTATCTTGGGTACCGATAGTTTCGTTTCCTAAAACACCTCTTTGCGCAAATGCATTGAGCGAAGTAAGTAATAAAATAAAGCTGATATATAGTGTTTTACACATTGTTTTAAAGGTTTCTAAGTAAATAACGCACTAAAATAGAAAAACGTTGATATATTCTTAATAAAATCTATATAAAAATTAACTATCTCTTTAATTGCTAACCCAAAAAGTAAGTATAATAATTAAAATTTTAAAAGATTATTTGTCAAGTTATATTTAAGCAAACTAATAATAAATATACAGATTATCAATGTATTAAAAACGATTATTTAATGTTTAACTTTAAATTATCAAAAATCATTGCAACAGCTGGACAAACCTCAGTGTTTTTAAGAGTCAATTTTAATATTTGGTGCATTTTTTTTCTATCGGTATGAGGATACTCTTTAC
>JBBEBO010000039.1:13548-40639 GCA_040882265.1 Brumimicrobium sp.
GTCAATTTTAATATTTGGTGCATTTTTTTTCTATCGGTATGAGGATACTCTTTACACGCAAGTGGCCGATCTTCGTATACACTACATTTGTTGTCATCTAACAAAAACACACATGGAGAAGATTTCAGTACATAATCGTTATCAGAGTCTAAAAATAAATATTTATCAACAAACTGAGTAGCATTAATTCTCAATCTTTTAGAAAGTCTTTCAATATCAATGTCTCTAAAAATCGGACTTGTCGTTTTACAACAATTAGCACATTTTAAACAATCAATCTCTTCAAAAACAGAGTTGTGCTCTTGTCTAAAATGGTTATCCAATTTTTTACCTGAAAGTTTTCTAAGTTGTTGAATTAACTTTTTATTTGATTTATTTTGCGCAGTTGCCCGATTTATATGAGCTTGATATTCCATTTTATAAAATTAATAGAATTAATCAATAATATTTGCGATATTTCTGTTTTAACCATAGGTTTCCAAAATATACTTCTTCTCATTGGTCAGTAAGAACGTTATCGCTGATTTAGCTCGCAATTCTTAATCATTAAAATGACTATTTTTCCAAAATCTATTCATATTTTGGTTTTTCATAAGGCTAACTCATGAAAATGGATGTTGATTAATTTTTATAGGATTCAATAATGATTATTATATTTACCCTGAAAGGAAAAAAGATTAAATGAAGAAGTACGATTTAGTAGTTATAGGTGGAGGTCCAGCAGGATATGCTGCTGCGATGAGAGCTTTAGATTATGAGAAGACAGTTTGTATAATTGAGAAAAATAGAATTGGTGGTGCAGGTTTGTACAATGGTGCTCTTTCATCAAAGACACTATGGGAGCATTCACAGAAAATTAGAAATACTAATGCAAATCTTTCCGCATTTGGTCATCCCCCATATTTACCTACGTGGGAAGAAATCAAAACAAACCTAGATGAAGCAATTTTTGAGCGTAAATTTCAATATTCTTGCCATGTTAAACTGCTTCAAAATGAAACTGAAAACTGTCATTTTGAGCATGAACGTGGTGAAGCTTCTTTTCTAAATGATCATGAGGTTGAAATCAAACACAATGATGAAACTAAAGTTGTATATGGAGAAAACATTTTAATCGCAACAGGAAGTTCACCACGAAAATTACCGAATATAGATGTTGATGAAAAGTCGATTTTCACAAGTGATGGGATTGAAAATATCAAAGAGTTACCTAAAAGCATGGTGATTATAGGTGCGGGTGTAATTGGTTGTGAATACGCAACAATATTTTCTAATTTCGGCAAAACAAAAGTTTATATAATTGATAGACAGGATCGTATATTACCGTTTGAGGATAATGATATATCAAGTTTGGTGTCTAGAAATTTTGAAGACAATGGAATTACAATCCATAGCGAATCTAACTTAGAGCGTTTAGAAAAAAAGAATGGTGGTGTTGAATATGAACTTACATATCCTAATGGCAAAAAGGAGGTTTTGCAAGTAGATATAGCTCTACTTTCTATCGGAAGAGTTCCTAATATTTACGGTCTAAATATAGAGAAAGCAGGAGTTTCAATGTCAAAAAGAGGAATTCATATTGGTGATGATGATACGCAAACTAACGTTCCACACATTTATACCGCTGGAGATGTTTCTGGTCATATCTGCCTAGTTAACATGGGAGAAATAGAAGCACGTCATGCAGTTGAACGAATGTTTGAAAACAAATCCAGTCCGCTAGTATATGACAATGTCTGTACAATTATGTTTCTTCAGCCAGAGGTTGCAGCTGTTGGTTTAAATGAACAACAATGTGTTGAGCAAAACATTCCGATTAAAGTTGTAAAAATTGATTATTCTGTTATTGCTAGAGCCATTGCAATGCGTAAAACAGAAGGCTTCTTTAAAATTATTGTGACCAATGATGATGAAATGAAAATATTGGGGATGCGAGCTGTAGGAGAACATGCTTCTTCCGCGATTCAAGCCGTTGGATTGTTAATTAAGCTCAATATGTCAATTGAAGTTCTTTCAGAGCTAGTTCATCCTCACCCATCAATTGTTGAAGGAATACAAGAGTGTGTGAGAATGTTATTGAAGAAAGCAATTTTTAAATCTTCAGTATTTAGAGACAAGCTTGCTTGCTACAGTTTAGTTGACGGTGTCAAAACTCCGCTCGAACGTCTTTAAGTGTTTTCATTTGGAACGGTTATTGACTACAATTAATAAATCAAAAAAAAAAAAATGAACATCGCATTTAAGTCTGTTATGCCCTTTCCCTTAGCTTCAATAAAGCATAACAAAAATAGCATTTGGGGTAACGATTTCACTATTAGTAAAGGAGAGAAAGTTGTTCTTAACGCTTCCAGTGGAAAAGGAAAAACTACATTTACACATACACTTGCTGGAATTAGAAAAGACTTTGATGGAGAAATTAGCTTTGATCAAAAAGATATAAAACATTTATCTCCTGAAGAATGGGCTGAATTGAGATCAAATAGAATTTCTTTTGTTTTTCAAGATTTACAGTTGTTCCCTAACTTATCTGTTAGAGAAAACTTACTGCTCAAAAACAATTTAACAAATACATTCAACGAAAACGAAATTATTTCTTTCCTAAAAGAGCTGGATATTCTTGAGAAATGGGAAGAACCTTGTAGATTGCTATCAATGGGTCAACAGCAACGCGTAGCAATAATAAGAGCTCTATGCCAGCCTTTTGAATGGTTAATCATGGATGAACCTTTCAGTCATCTTGATGATGCTAATACACAAAAGTCACTTCAATTAATTGATGAACGCTGTAAACAACTAAACGCAGGATTTATATTGACTACACTTGGTGACTTACATCAATTTGATTTCTCACGTGAACTAAATTTGTAAATCATGATTAAGAAAATTTTATTTCAGTTTCAGAACAAAACGCAGCTCATTGTAGCAATGATAGGTGCTTTTTTAGGATTTACTTTTTTAATCATTTCAATTCACTATTTAATTAGAGTTAATGAATTTGGTGAAGGTGAAGAGATTTTGGGTAACAATACGATGATCATTCAAAAGCAAATAACCAATTACAACAGTTTAAATGTTTCCAAAACTGATTTTTCAGAAAAAGAAATAAAAAGTATTAGAGAGAAATCGTTTAGTGCTTCTGTTCAACCTATACAGAGCAATAGTTTTGGTGTTTCCCTTCAAACAAATAGTGACTTAGTCCCCTACTTTCGATCAGATGTTTTTGTGCAATCTATAGATGAAGGGTTTACAAAAATAGACTCGTCTAAATGGAAATGGAAAGAAGGTTATGAATTTGTTCCAATTGTTTTACCAAGAGACTTTTTAGTGATGCTTAACACTTTTGCTAGTGCAAAAGGCATCCCTCAAGTTTCTGATGATTTAGCTAAATCAATTGGGTTTAAGTTTACTTTGTATAACGACGATAAAAAAGAATGGCAAGATGTTAGAATTGTTGGTTTTACTAATGAAGTTTCTGCAATACTAGTCCCTGCTTCATTTATGGAATATGGAAATAAAAATTTTCCGACAGAAACACCAGCAAAAATAACACAACTCATGGTTTCTGTAAAAGAGGGGAGTTTTGGTGAGTTTGAGGATTTCCTTGAGAAAAGATCTATGGAGTCTAAAGAAAACTCTATGATTGTTGGTAAACTAAAAAGTGTTGCTGGCACAATGTTTTCCATACTAATTGGAATTAGTGTTATTACTGTTTTTCTAGCTGGTTTGGTATTAGTTCAATATGCTCAGTTACTTATTTCAAAAAATGAATACGAAATTAGAACACTTCTCAGAATTGGTTACTCTCCTAGATTGATTACGATGCAAATTCTTAACTATTTCATCAAGGTTTTTGCTTTAATCACTGGTTTTAGTTTAGTTGCCTTTGCTTTGTTAAAATTATTAATTGACAGTTTACTTAGCAAAGGGGGAATTCAAATTAGTGATCAATACACATTATTAAGTATATTAGCATTGATTGTTGCTTTTGGGCTTTATACCCTTGTAAATTACTTTAACGCAAAAAAGGGAGTGTTGAAATCACAGTAAATAGTTAAAAATCTGTTAAAAAAAAGTACTATTTTAATTCGCAAACGTCTGTATTAACAAATAAATTATATTCGCATATAAAACAGCTATAAAAATGAAAAGAATAATTTTAACAGCACTAATAACTTGTATAACCTTAGTTGGTTTTTCTCAGCAACTTAAATTTAAAATTCAAGGTATACAAGACACTACTGTACATTTAGTAAAATATGTTGGAAGCAAACTATATTATGCTGACACTTCAGAGATTAAAAAAGGGGTAGTTACATTTGATGGAAGTAAACAAGAGCCTGGTATTATGGCTGTTCTACTACCTGGTCAACGCTACTTTGAATTCATATACAACGATGAAGATGTTCATATAGAAACAAAGTCTCCAAATTTTGTGGAGCACATGGTAGTCAAGAAATCAAAAGAGAATAAGCTTTTTTTAGAGTATATTAAGAATATTCAAAAGAATTCTCAAAGGGCAAAAGTTCTAAATGAACAAAAAAGTGCGCTAGATCCTTCAGATAAGGAAGACTTAACTAAAATTAGTGATGAACTCAATCAAATCAACGATGGTGTAACCGAGTACCAAAAAAATCTAGTATTAAAAAATCCTGACTTATTTGTATCAAAGATTGTAAAAATGTCTTCAGATGTTGAAATACCAGAATCACCAAAAGATGAAAGTGGTGCTATTATAGATAGCAATTATTCATACAAGTATTTGCGTGATCATTATTTTGACAATATTGACTTTACTGATGATAGGTTGGTTAACACGCCAATTATTCAAAAAAAGTTAGAGTATTATTATTCTAAAAATATGTTGCTTCAACAGCCTGATACGATAATTAAGTACTTGACTCGCGTTATGGATTCAATACCTGAAAATACTATGATGTATCGCTTTTTTGTGACAAATATGACTTCACATTTTGAAAAATCTAAAATTATGGGGATGGACAAAGTGACGAATGTATTTATTGACCGATACTATTGTGCACGAAATAAGGAAGGAAACCCTAAAGGATATTGGATGGAAAAAGAAAAATTGGAAGATTTGTGCAAAGACACTAAAACTCGACTTCGATTAGTTCAAGGAGAAATTCCACCAAATATCATTCTACCTGACAGTACTAATGAAAAATGGCACAACTTATACGAATTAGATAATGAATATGTTATTTTATATTTCTGGGATCCCGATTGTGGTCATTGTAAAAAAGAAACACCAAAACTTCAAAAGCTGTATAGCGAAAAACTAAAGGAAAGAAATGTAGAAATTTTTGCTGTTGGGAAAGCAACCGGTGATGATTTTGAAAACTGGAAAAAGTTCATTAAAAAGAATAACCTTTCTTTTATTAATGTTGGTGTAACAAAAAAGATCTATGAACAGGCAAAAAAAGAACCTAGATCGTTGATTCCATCAAAAACTACTTTGGAGTCTATGAATTATCAAGAGACTTATGACATCTACTCCACTCCACGTGTTTGGATTTTAGATAAGGACAAAAAAATTATAGCTAAGTCTTTAAGTATAGCTCAAATTGAACAACTTCTAGATCGTTTACAAGATCATGAAGATTCTGAAAAACTATTTGAATTAGAAAAAGATAAAGCTGAAGAAGTAGAAGAGATTGCTGAATAGCATTTAATATTAGTTTTCTAAATCCCCATTTCGTAATTGTTTTGGGGATTTTTTTATATCAAATATTTTCTCAGGAGAAATGGGCATAAAAAGACATTATTTTTAACTATTTAGATATTAATATTCAGTATTGTCCAGGAAAAATAAAACCGACCACTCATGCTGTTTATTTCGACATAGCTCAATGCATCAGGGGTGACGCAGGGTTCGATTTCGAGGTGGTGTAATATACTGTAGGGATGAACGGCCATTCGTCCCTACAGTTATTGCACTGAGGAAAATTCATATAAACCTAAAGTCAACTCTTCTATTTCGTTGTTTACCATCAGGTGTTTGGTTCGTATCAACGGGTTGCCTTTCCCCTTTAAAATCAATTTCTAGTTTATCAGACTCAATACCTTGAGATTTAAAATATTCCTTAATGGCTTTAGCACGACGCTTAGACAAACCTATATTGTATTGATCTGTACCTACAGCATCAGTATGTCCGATAACTTCAACCCTCAAGTCGTGAATTCCATCAAGAATTTGTGCCATTTTATTTAGGTATTCATAATGTTCTGGTCTTATTTCTGATTTGTCGTGATCAAAATAAATAGGTTCAAATTTAAAGTTTTTCCTTTCCTCCTCTCTTATTTCAGGGGCTGCGTAACCTTTTTCATAATCTCTAACAAAGAGTTGTTTCCAATAATGCGTTGCTGTAAACTCTTCCTCTTCATTGAAATCTTCATCTGTTCTGAACAGTATAATTTCCCCTATTTTATTTCTACAATCTGTACTTTTAAAATTTCCTTTTAGATAACCCGTAGAATCATTGTATTCCAAGGTTGAAATTATTTTACACTTTGGAGCTTCTCTAGAATGCGTGGATGATTTTAAATAAGTTTCCTCTAAAGAAAATTCATTCTGCTTTTGCTTCCCTTTAAAGGTTTTTACGGCATATTCTTCACTATTTAAGTTCTCAATTCTTGTTTTACCAGAAATTTTTCCGCTACTTTTTGATACTGTTATATAGATAACATCAGCTTTTTCTAGTGATTGATAAGAATATTTTATTATTCCTTTCCATTGACCTTTAAGCTCTGTTTGTGAACAAAGCGAAATAGAAATAACCAAGTAAAGTGTCAATAATATATATTTCATACCTTTTATTATTCGTAAAAAATCAAAAAATGTTCCACCAAATTCTCCAATATTAATATGACTTGAATCGTTATATTTGCTAAATGAAGCAATTTTTGATTATACAAACAGCTTTTTTAGGAGATGTTATTCTATGTACTCCTTTGATATCAGAGCTTAATCGTATTTATCCGAATGCTAAAATCGATATCGTTGTCCGTAAAGGAAATGAATATTTATTAAAGAACAACCCTAAAATAAATCAGGTTTATATTTGGGAGAAGAAAAAAGTGAAGTACAAATCACTTATTTCTGTTATAAAACTTGTAAGAAAAAATAAATATACTGAAGTAATAAACTTACAGCGCTTCACTAGTTCAGGATTAATCTGTTTGTTTTCAAAATCAAATTTTAAAATTGGTTTTGATAAAAACGCAATGGGCTTTATGTATGGTAAGCGAATAAAGCACGACATGAACAACGGTGAACACGAGGTTTCAAGGAACTTAAAAACAATTGCTCACCACGGTGCAAAATCCCTAATCAGACCAGAACTGTTTCCATCTGAAGAAGATTATGCAAATGTTGAAAAATTTAAAAATAAAAAGTACTTCTGTTTAGCCCCTGCTTCAGTTTGGGAAACCAAAAAATTACCGTTCAATAAGTGGGTTGAACTAATCAAACTGTTAAACAAAAAAGGGCAAGTATATCTTATTGGTGGTCCTGATGATATTAAACTATGCAATAATATTTTAGAAAAATTAGACAAAACCCCAGTCATTCTAGCTGGAAAACTAAGTCTATTGGAAAGCGCTGCATTAATGAAAGATGCAAAAATGAATTACGTGAATGACTCTGGTCCTTTACATCTTGCTTCAGCGATGAATGCACCAACTCGTGCTTTTTTCTGTTCAACTGTTGAACGTTTTGGCTTCGGACCACTTGCAGAGGATAGCAAAGTCTTAGACGTTAATTATGACCTTTACTGTAGACCTTGTGGAATACACGGCTTCAAAGTTTGTCCTGAAGGACATTTTAAATGTGGAAATGATATTGAGTTAAATATAGATTAACAGTAGAAATCTTAATTTATCAGATCAAATCTAACGAATCACACTTACATGACCACTCCATTCATATTTACTATCATTATCTCCGTCACGAGCACGTATTTTCCAGATGTAAGTGCCATCTTTCACAGGTTGATCACCATAATTACCATCCCAGCCTTTTTCAGCATCGTTTGATTCAAATACTTTTTCACCCCAACGGTTAAATATTTCTAATTTGAAGTTATAAATATCAACTCCTTGAACGTATACTCGCCATTTTTCGTTAAACCCATCACCATCAGGTGTGAAGGTATTAGGAGCAAAAATTAAAACATCATTAATAACTCGAACCAATCTTTCAACAGTATCAGTACAGCCGTACTCATTCTCAACAACTAAAATCACCGGGTAATTTTCTACTTCCTTAGGGAAAACAAAAGTTGGATTTGCCTCTGAGCTAGAGTTAGGAGTTGCATCTTCTGCAAACCATTCGTAAGAAATGACATCTCCATCTGTTTGACTGAAAGCATCAACTTCTGGTTCGTAAATTGTCGTCGGATTAGGATTCACATAAAAAGCAGCTTTTGGGTGAGAATAACCTTCAATTAAATTAAAAAAAGTACGTTTATATTTACAACCTCTCTCAGTGACAATCTCTACTGAGATATCATGCTTTCCTGCTTCAAAACTATGAAAAACTGATTCTGAGCTTTGAATTGTATCTACATCTCCATCATCATATCCCCAAACTGTATAAGCAATTTCTTCATTTGTTTCAGTAATATTCTCAAAGTTTACTTCAACAGGAACACAAGCGCCAGTATTATCGGGTGAAATTGAAGGGTCAATATCTTCAGGATATGTTATTGTCATACATTCTTCAGTTGATGGAGATCCACATTGCTCAGTTAATGTGACACAATACTCTGCATTATCATCACCTGGAGTTATGTATATGCTATCTGAATTACCAACCACATTTCCATCATGCTCCCAATTATAGATATACTCACTACTTCCACCTGATCCTTCTGCATGAAGCAAAACAGAATCTCCTACACAAGCTATTGTATCGACAGCCATATTCAGTATTTGAAGAGCATCAGGCTCATCAATATCCACATCAAAATCTATCGTACAACCATTGTCATCAGTCACAGTTACTGTATTTGTTCCGGCAAATAAATCTGTAGCAGTTTCAGACGTTGAATTTGAATTTTGCCAAGCATAAGAGTATGGAGATGTCCCTTCTGTTGTTTCGACTATGGCTTCACCATCATTTCCGCTGTTACACGTAACATCTGAAGAACTCACTAAGTTTACTACCATTTCTGGGATTTCATCAACTGTAACAGTTGCAGTATCTTGACAACCCATATCTGTCTCGATGGCTACATTATAAGTACCAGCTTGCACTCCAGTTGCAGTTTGTGTATTCTGATTTCCAGCATCATACCAATCATAAGTTGCGCTTGTTGGTGCTGGAACAATATCAACTGTAGCAGTACCATCATTTCCGCCAGGGCAAGAAACTTGAGTATACGTTGTATTTAAGTCAATGGGGGTATCTCCAATTGTAATTGTTTCGGTACCTTGACATCCCATACCATCAGTTGCTGTAACTGTGTAAGTCCCTTGATACAACCCTGTTGCGGTAGCACCAGTCTGATTCATCGGGTCATCCCATGAATATGTATACGAACCATCACCTCCTGAAGCAGAAGCAGTGGCTTCACCTATACCTTGTGAACAGAAATCATCGGTCCCATTTACAGCTACATTCACAGTAACTCCAGTTATAAATGAAGTGTCAGAAACAGATTCAACCCCAGTATTACACGTAGAGCTTGATAAAAAATATCCTTCTGTACCATTTTGTACCGTAACATCAAGTATACCATTATTGTATGGATATGTGTTGCCTTGAGTATCCATCCAAACAATTGAATTAGAAGTGTTTGTAGAAATAAGTCCAAAAGGAATTTGATTAATATCATAGTTTGTAGGAGATGTAGGTACAAACTCCCAACCATCGTTTTGCGCTGTCCAAACGGTGTTGTTTCTTCCAGGAACTGCTTGTCCGATTGAACCGTCTATGTTATTTACCCCATGTGTAGCTGTTCCACTCCCCCAACTAGCACATGTTGTTTTATTTGCAATATGCGTTTCTATTCTATTTGAGCCTTCAAAAAGTAAAACACCACCTGTAAAACATTGATTAGGTGTTTGACAAGCTGGACTAAACATTGAAAGTCCATCAAAAAGTACAACTCCAATCCTATTCGGTGCCGCACCTATTGTTTGATATTGAATGTTTCCACCAGCAGGATTATATAAGTCTTGCCATGGGCATAAAATTGAGTTCATAACAGAAGCAGTATTTGTTGGAACGGCGTCTACAACCCATGAACAATATCCATTTGCATTTGCAGCATTAAAACTTACAACACCATTATCGCCGACAACAATTTGATTATACGTATTTCCATAAAAATCAAAATTAAACCCTAAATTAATAGCCTGTGTAAAATCATCATCTCCTAATGGATATGTTGTTGGATTATTGATTGTATAAACACTATTATTAGTACCTGATCCACAAACATCTATTGAAACTTGTGACCCAACACATGCTGTTACATCATCTCCCAAACATATTGTTTGCTGACCAAAAGAATTAAATCCAATAGTAAGTAAAAAGGTGAAAATAAGTTTTATATTCTTCATAATAATTTTATTCGGTATACATCGACATTTAACAAACGCTAAACAATCCGTTAAAGTTGCCTATTTGCACTGTTTTATTTTATTTTATTTTCAAACTACTCACTATCTAAAATAAAATTAAGAATTTCTTCTTGGTATTTATCCAGTCCTAAAAAAGTAGGGACTGTTTCATGTGCAGCTCCAGGAACTTTCAATGCTTTTTTCCAACTTGATTGATGATTATCATAAACGACTTGTCCGTGTGTCGAAATGGAAAGAAAATCATCGTTTTCACCGTGAAGCCACAGAAGAGGAACATTTACTTTCTTGATTTGTTCGGCATTATCAATTTTAACATTTACAAAATATGAAGCAGGCATATTTAATACAGCAGCATCCTGAACCATCACTTCACTACTTGCAAATGGAGCTTCTAATATAATTTTAGATGGATTCATACTGAAATTTTGTTCTCCAGCTACTTTACAAACAGGAGCGCTCCCTAAAGAAAAGCCAAACATTACCAATCGGTCATTCGTTAGTCCATTCTCCTTTAACCATTTTAATCCGCCATCAACTGCATCATACATGTTTTGCTCTGTTGGTTTTCCATCAGACAATCCATATCCTGGATAATCTAGCATTAATACGCCATATCTACCCAACTCCCCTAGTCTACTATAGACTTTTTGCCTCGACCAGTAATAATCCATGTGATCTCTATTTCCGTGACAATACATAATAACTGTATCCGTTTGAATTGTATTGATATCTCCTGTATAAATTGCAGCAATATCAAGTGATTCTCCCTCAGATTCAATATTAAACTCAAACTGATTTATCATATTATCTGGTACAAAGAAGTTATTGGGAACCTCTAAGCTTTCTTCACCATCATAGTTATCCAGTTTATATTCGCTAATGCTATCATCATTATTGAATAGGAAATCATCAAGTCGTTTGTCACAACTCATTAAAGTAACACTTATAAATAATAATGTTAAAACTGTTTTGAAATTAATCATAGGTTAAATATTGTCTATTAAAAACGTCTAGTAAATCCTAAATAAACACCCGTTGCTCCTTGATTTCCCATAAGGCTAACATAGTCGACAACAACATCTTCATTACTCGTAAAAGGAGCAAGTAATTTAACTTCTAACTTCATCGTCCATTTGTTCCAATTTAAATCATGTCCAATATTTAACATAGGAACCACACGTGTGGGTTGTTCTACATCATGAGCTCGTATACCTTTTAACTCATACCAAGTTCCAATTCCAGCGTATAATAAATTAGACTTAGGAACTCCACCTTTTGTTAACAAGTCATCTTGTGTTTGAGAACGGTGATTATACTTCCAATAATAATTGGCATCAAGTTGAGGCCAAAAGCTAGTATTCCATTCAAAACGATCAGTGGCAAAATTAAAACCACCAGTTCCAGAAAAACCGTGTTTTTTGTTTTTACTTTTCCATAAACCAACTGTTGCACCAGCATCAAATTGTACAACACCAAATACAGCTGCAGTAGAATACCAACTCCCAAAAGCTGTAATGTTATCAGTAACGCCCCTACCATAACCGATAGAAGTGAATGGCATCGGTATAGTTGCTACTCCAGGTATATTTGCTAACGGCCCACCCAATGAAACACTTACAGCATTTTCGCTTTTATTTAACGGCTCCACAAATCTAGAAGGACCGCAACTTGTTACAACGCTAGTAAATACAAGAAGTATAAACACTTGAAGGTATTTATAAAAGTCAAAAGAAAGAATCATAATGACAAATTTAATCTAACTATTCTTAATTGTAAGAAATTTAGGTAATAAAAAACCGTGCACTTAATTAAAAAGGCACGGTTATATATAATTTCTATGTTTTATTTAAGCGTCAATATTCGCATATTTAGCATGTTTCTCAATAAACTCTCTACGTGGTGGAACATCATCTCCCATAAGCATAGAGAAAATCTGATCACATTCGGCAGCATTTTCTATTGTTACTTGGCGCAATGTTCTGTTTTCTGGGTTCATTGTTGTATCCCAAAGCTGTTCAGCATTCATCTCCCCAAGACCTTTGTAACGTTGGATTCCTACTGAAGAAACAGGCGAATTACCTCTCATTCGTTCTACATAGCGATCACGTTGCTCATTGTCCCAAGCATACTCTAATTTGCTACCTTTTTTCAGTAAGTAGAGAGGTGGTGTTGCAATATAAATATACCCTTGCTCAATAAGCTCCTTCATATAACGGAAGAAGAAAGTTAGAATAAGTGTTTCAATGTGAGAACCATCGACATCGGCATCACACATGATGACTACTTTATGATACCTCAATTTTTCTGTATTCAATGCTTTTGCATCTTCTTCTGTACCAACTCTTACACCGAGTGCAGTATAGATGTTTTTAATCTCCTCATTTTCGAAAATCTTGTGTTGCATTGCTTTTTCAACGTTCAAAATCTTACCACGAAGAGGCATGATTGCTTGAAAATTTCTATCACGTCCTTGTTTAGCCGTTCCACCAGCAGAATCTCCCTCTACAAGGAATACTTCACAAAGTTCAGGATCTTTTTCAGAGCAATCGGCAAGTTTACCAGGAAGTCCACTACCCGACATTACATTTTTACGCTGCACCATTTCACGTGCTTTACGTGCTGCGTTCCTTGCTCTTGCCGCAATTATAATCTTTTCAACAATTTTCTTAGCGTCATTTGGATGTTCTTCCAAATAAATGGTCAGCATTTCAGAAACAGCTTGAGAAACTGGAGCTTGAACTTCTCTGTTACCAAGCTTTGTTTTCGTTTGCCCTTCAAATTGTGGTTCCCCTACCTTCACGGAAACCACTGCAGTCAATCCTTCTCGAAAATCATCACCAGTAATTTCTATTTTTTCTTTCGCCAACATTCCTGAATCTTCCGCATACTTTTTCAACGTATGTGTTAATCCACGTCTAAACCCAGTTAAGTGAGTACCACCTTCATGAGTATTAATATTGTTGACATAAGCTTGAATGTTTTCTGTATAAGAAGTATTATAAATCATAGCTACTTCAACAGGAATACCGTCTTTTTCACCATCCATATAAATCACCTCTTCAATTAGAGGTTCTCTACTTTTATCTAGATACTTAGCAAATTCGCGAAGACCACCTTCAGAATGGAACACTTCTTTTGGGAAATTTCCTTCCTCATCTTTCGATTCTTCTCTTTCGTCAGAAATAGTAATTGTAATTCCTTTATTTAAAAAGGCCAACTCACGCATTCTATTTTTAAGTGTCTCATAATTGTATTCTATACTCTCAAAAATAGTATTGTCTGGCGTAAATGTAATTACAGTACCGTTCTTATCAGTTGTTCCAATTTCTTTTACATCGTATTGAGGAACTCCAATTTTATATTCTTGCTGATAAATTTTTCCTTCGCGATAAACAATTGCAGATAAATCAGTCGATAATGCGTTTACACAAGAAACACCAACACCGTGAAGACCACCAGATACTTTGTAGGTATCTTTATCAAATTTTCCTCCTGCATGAAGTACAGTCATTACGACCTCAAGTGCAGATTTGTTTTCTTTTTTATGTAATGAAGTAGGAATACCACGTCCATTATCTTCAACAGTAACAGAGTTACCTTCATTGATTACTACACGAATGGTATCACAATATCCACCCATCGCTTCATCAATTGAATTATCAATCACCTCATAAACTAAGTGGTGTAACCCTCTAACTCCTACATCACCAATATACATGGCGGGGCGTTTTCTAACTGCTTCTAATCCTTCTAATATCTGAATATTATCCGCAGAATAATCACCTCTATTATTTTCAGCTTCACTCATGTTTTGAATTTACATTATTAAAGTAAAAAGTACATTAAAACTTGCATCAAAGCAAGCAAAAGCAAATATACGAAATCAAACCCTTTAAAATTTTGATTTTAATGCCGTTTTTCCACGTTTTATTAACAATTTAAAGTGAACTCTTGACGATTACACAAAACCAATCTAAAAACCAATTTAAATTGACTTATTTTTAAAAATAATTACTAGTGTCTGGGGGAAAATATAACAGATCTCTCGCTATGCTCATTTCGACATAGCTCAATGCATTGCGAGGTGACGCAAGGTTTTAATTTATTTCGAGGTCGTGGGATATACTGTAGTAGGTACGAACGGCCGTTCGCTCCTACTCTTTATCTTTTTTTGACATTTCGTCTCTTTTTTCATGCACCTTTTTAGACCAAGTCCTACCTATTATAAGTAGAAAAATTATGACAGCAGCAAAAATAATTGCAGATGTTGAATCCCACAAACTTTTATTTTCATCATCTCCTTGAGTAATATTCTGAGGAGTTTGAGCTATATTAAACCCAACGATGATAACTGTCAATAATAGTTGTATAATTAGCTTCTTCATGTAATAAATTTAGTAAAAAATATTACAACACAATAAAAGTTACATTAATTAATTAATTAAAAACTCATTCATTCCATTACTGTAAGCTCTCTCGATTCGTCCTTCGTTGTTTTCAAACAAAAGGTAAACATCAAGATTTATTGTATCATTTTTTTTTATCCATTTTAGGGTTTTGTCTACTCCCATCGTCATGAACGCTGTAGCGTATCCATCTGCAACTGCTGCTGATTTTGCAATAACTGTTGTACTTAATAAACTATGTTTTACAGGGCGTCCTGTTTTGGGATTAATTGTGTGACTAAAACGTTTTCCGTCTTTCTTGTAAAATTTCCTATAATTACCTGAAGTTGCTACAGATACATTACTCAACTTAAGATAATTTTCCAACTTTCGTTTTCCAGAACCAGTGTTTGATTCTTGAGGAGTATCAATGCCAATAACCCAATGTTCACCTTCGTCATTGACTCCTTTAACTCTTATTTCACCACCAATCTCAATAAAATAATTCTCTTGATTTTTTTGATCGAGCTTTTCAGCTACAACATCAACTGATTGTCCTTGTGCTATAGCATTAAAATCAATCATAAAACGCTTATCATTTTTTGAAAGCAACCCATGATCATAAATATGATGCAAACCATTTTTAAATCCAGTGTAGCCAAGAATGCTGTCGATCTCCTGTTGACTTGGTGGGTTGTTCATTTCCTTAAAAAAACCCCAGGCTTTAACTAACGGAAAAACTGAAGGGTCAAAAGCACCGTTTGTGTTTTTATAAACTTCTTGACTTAATAAATAGCACTTGTTGAAAAAACGAGTTTCTGAGATATCAAAAACAGAATCACTTTTGTTAAACTTAGAAAGTAAAGAATTTGAAATATAGCCTGACAGTTCATTATCAAACTCAGCAAGAAGGCTGCTAATCTCTTTTGGTGAAAGCATTAAAGAATCATCACTTGTCTTTATGGTAAAAGTTGTTCCTTGCGTTGTTCCTTGAAGTGTTTTTGCATTAGCATACCAAGCATTGTCAACGTGGCTATTGTTGGACTCTATATTTTGATTTTCTTGATTAGAATTTTGATTATTGCATGAAATTAGAATGAAAGTTAGTAAGAAAACTCTAGAAATGACGTTCAAGCTTTGCGTTTTCTGTTCCTTTAATCCAAGATTGTTCTGTAATTGGGCTCCCATTTTTACTGTAAGTTATACCATTTCTAGTTTGTATTCTAATATATACTTCTCCGTGTCCATCTTTTACAACAATTCTACGTGTCACAACTTTGTTCGGGAGATCATTTTTATCTTTTCTTACATAAGTTTCTTGAGAAACCCCCTCTGGAAAGTCATCACCCAAAGAGTTTGCTATTTTTGGAGTTACTTCAATTTTTTTAGATTCCAAATCATCTAAAACTTTTTGAGTATTCATCTTTTTATCTTTATTGGCTTTCTTTCTAGCAGATTCACCAGCTCCAATCGAAGCTTCTACAGCTTTGATAGATTCGTTGTTTTCCTTCGTTTTTTCATTTTTTTGTTTGCGAGCTGCAGATTCCTTTTCTTTTGTTAAGTCTAAATCATCAACAACATCTTGGCGTTCTTTAGATTCATTTTCAGCCCTTAGTCTATTATCTCGATTAATTCTATCCTGTTGAGACTTTAAATCCTCGTTGATTGCAAGTAAATCATCCTTCATCTCTCTCACCCCTTCTTCTTTAAGAATTTTTACAGCTACCGTTTCATCAACGTTATTTTGGATGTCATTTGATTTTTTCTCTTTTGCTTTCTTATTGGCTAACTCTTGATCAGACTGCAATCTTTTAATGTCTTCAACTGTTTGCTTACGCTTAATATCATTATTTTCTTTAGATTCTTTGTACTGATCAGACGCTTCAGTTAGCAATGCATCAGATTTACGATTCTCTTCTTGAGATTGACGTTGTTGATCTTGAGACTTTCTTTTTAACTCGCCATCTAAAGCTAAAATATCATCAGCAATTTGTTTTTGAATGATTGTTTTTTCTTTTGAAGATTCACTTCTAGCTATTTCAGTTAAAGTTGCTTCATCCTGTAAACGTTGAATTTTATCGTAATTGTCCTCATTTCTTTCAAAATCTCTAATTTCTTTGCTTTCCTCTAATTTTCTAACACCATCTTCATTTGCTCTACGCATTCTAGTCCCTCTTTCAGCGTCAGTTCTTCTATCATCAGCTATATCGTCTATTTCATCAGTTGTTTCTTGAATATTGTGTCTATTATTTTTGCTCTCAGCAACTTTTTGGTCTTTATAATCATTTTCAATTTTATTCAACGTTTCAATATCATCGTAATGATCGTCTTTTCTTTTTTTGTAGAGTTCGCGATTATCATCAATTATATACGTTAAATTATCGTTTTCCCTAAGGACTGCATTGCGTTCAAAATTATTTTCTTGAATTTTTTGTTGAGTTATGCTATATTGATAATCATCAATCTGAGATGAATAATCAGTATGCTCTTTATTTTCATCGGAATTTACTTCGCGTGCATCATCCAACAACCTTGTTATCTCACTTTGATAAGTTTGTCTTTCTTCATAATCAGAAAGCGTTTTATTCTCAACATTCTCTTCATTTTTACGAATGCTTTTCATCACATTTTCTGACTTCTGATTTTTCCTACTAACTTCAGCCTGTGACAACAAAGCAGCACCTTCTTCAATTGAAATACCTTCTTCTTCTCCTAAATATTCGAGGTTAACTTCTTTTTTAACTGGACCTTCTAAAATCATTTTGATTTCAGCTAACTTGTCTTTTGGATATTCATCGTAGCTTCTTAATCCAAGAGCGCGTTCGTAGAGTGACTTTGCTTTATCATAGTTTTCAGCATCGAAATATTCATCTGCTTTGGTCAATATTTTTTGATACCTTGCTTCATCACCAGCATTAACTTTTGATTTGGCTAGAGTCACGCTTTCTTGTGCTCGCTCAATAGCATAAACATCATCACTCTTAATCTCAAGTGCTTTTTCATAAGCTTCTTTTGCATCAATATAACTTTCATTATCAAAATACTCATCTGCCTCTTTGATAAGTCTATTAAACTCATCTTCATCCTCTTTATTAGATTCGGCTTTTGAGGCTAAATCATCAAGAATTTGTCGTGTTTCATCCCTACGATCTGAAGCGAATTTATCACCTGGCTTAACAGTTAATGCCTCTTCGTATAGCTCTAGTGCTTCTTCGTACTCAGTTGTGTTAAAAGAAAGGTTTGCTTGCTCAATAACTTCTTGGTATGCCTCAAGCATTTCTTCATTTTCCTTGTTCTCTATATAACTTTTTGCCTTTATTATTTGCGAATTAGCATACTCATCCTCTTCCTTTACCTCCAACGCCTCGTTGTAGAGATCAATACTTTCTTTGTAATTTTTAATATCAAATGCAGCATCAGCTTTTCTTATTACACTTTTATATTTATCACCTTTACTGTTTTGCTCCTCTATTTGATCTAGTAAAGTTTGATACTCATTAATTTTTTTCTTTGGGAACTCTTCTTCTGGCTTAATTTTAGAAGCTTCTTTTAAATGTTCTATTGCTTTTTCATACTTGAAATTTTGAGCTGCTACATTCGCTAAGTCTAATTTGTTTTGATAGGATTTCTCTAGCTCTTTTTGATTTTCATTTTCTGCTAATGCTTCCTCTCTTTGGCGTAACAGTTCATCAATTTCAACAATTGCATTTTGAGGTATTGGATCATTAGGCCTCATTTGCTGTGCGTCTTCAAAGGTACGTTTTGCTTTCTCTAGTTCACCTTCTTCCTTTTCGGCTTTTCCTTCAGTAAGTAAGTTTTGATATTGTTCTTCGTTTGATTGCAGCTTATCCAATTCTGCTTTTGCGTCCTTCTTAAGTTTTAAAGCATTAGGATCCATAGGTTTTATCTCTAATGCATCGTCAAACAATTTTATTGCTTTAGCAAAATCTTTATCATCTAGTGCTTTATTTCCATCCTCTATTGCGGCTTGATATTTTTCTTCTTTTAATTGTTCGTCTTCTATTTCTTTGATTTTTTTCTCTAAGTCTTTAATTCTATTCTTCGCAGTTGCATCATTCTCTTTATAAGCTAAAGCATCATTGTACTTATCAATAGCTTTTTGATATTCTTCACTACTTTCAAATACTTCAGCTTCTTTTATAGCTTTGTTATAGTTCTCTTCCCTTTCTTTTTCACTACTCAGTTTAGACAGTTCCTTCTCAATAATTTTCAGTTGATCATCTACTTTTTCACTAGGAAGTACTTCTTTCGCCTCTAAGTATATTTCTTTTGACTCTTTCCACTTTTTATTAGCAAATAATTGATCTGCTTCACTCTTAAGCTTGTCAAATTTAGCTTGCTTTTCTTTGTTTGCTATCGATTCATCCCTTAAAGCTTTGGTTTCATCAAGCAAATCTTTAGCTTCAGTGTGGTTAGCATTTAAATCAAGAATCTCTTCATAAGAAGCAATTGCCTTATCCCATAATTCATCGGATTTTTGACGTGCTGCTTGATCTAGCAACTCTTGAATCTTCTCTTGCTGTTCCGCCAATTCTTTATTTTCTTCAATTTTCAGCTTTACATCAGAAAGACGTTTTGAGACATGTGCATCATCCTCAATTACTTTATTCGCTGCTTGATACATTTTTTCAGCTTCGACCCATTTTTCTGTATCGTACAGATCATCAGCTTTTGAAACAAGCTCATCAAACTCGGTTTTTGCAGCATTTAGCTCATTTTGATTTTTAAGTGCCTGCTCTGACTTGTTTTTTCCTTCAATTGCTTTTTCGTTTGCTTTTTCTAATTCAAGTACTTTATTATAATCAATTAAAGCGTTTTCGTACTCCTCACTATCAAAACTGGATTTAGCACTTGCCAGTAGCTCATTAATTTTTTCTTCCGTTTGCTTTTCATTTTCCAATGCTGCTAGAGCATCCGCAGCATCCTGTCGTTTCTTTTCAACTTCTGAAGAAGGCATTAAAGCTAATGCATCATCGTACTTTGATATTGCATCATTGTAGTTTTTTGAGTTGAAAAGCTGATCACCAGCTTTAACAAACGCATCAAATTCTTCTTGATTTTTAGCCTGCTCTTTTTGTTCTTTAAGTTTTTCCTCAGCAATTTCAATTTGATCTTTAGGATGATTAGCTTCATCGTTAAATCCGATAGCTTTCTCATACTCTACAATTGACCTCTCATACTTCTCTTCATTGAAGAGTCGATCAGCTTCAGCTATTGCAGCTTCGTATTTTTCTTTGTTGGCTTCCTGTTCTTTTTGAGATGCAAGTTTTTCATCAATTAATTTAATCTGATCTCTAGGATAATCTTTTTCTGGCAAAAGTTTAGCAGCTTCCTTATATTTTTCAGTAGCCTCATTATAGGTTTCTTTTTCAAAAAGATTATCAGCTTCAGTTATTAGATCATTATAAGCCTTTTCTTCCTGTTCTGTTTTTTGAAGTCCTTTAATTTCTTCAATTTTATCATGTGGAAACTGTTCTTCTGGTCTGATTTTTAATGCTTCGTGATATTTATCAATAGCATTGTCATATTCTTTATTCTCCGCTAAAATTTCAGCTTCATCCAATAAATTCTGATATTCTTGATTGCTTTGACTTTCTTCTAATTCTTTTTCAGCTAATTGTTGGAGAATATCTTCTATTTCCATCAATCGTTTGTTCGGATGCTCCTCCGTTTGTTTTCCTGGAACATGCAGTGCTTCTTCATATTTCTCAAGTGCTTCTTCATATTTTTCACTTTCAAATAAACCATCTGCTTCTTTGATCAATGCGTTGTATTTCGCTTCATTCTCTTTACTTTTATCTTCTGCTTCAGCCAATAGATCATCAATTCTTTTTTTCATTTTATTATAAACTGATCGATCCCAATCCATAATTAAATTCCGTTCATCGTAATCCCAAGAAACAACAGGTTCCTCCTCTAAAAATGAAAAATCAACATTATCGCGTTTTTTAAATAAATCAATATCAACTGGTGGCATAATCTCACCTCCTATTGGAAGGTCCTCTTCATTCACACTTGTCAAGTCAATACTCATGGTTTTTGTTACATAACCACTCTTAATGTATTTGATTTTGTAAACTTTACCGACTGGCATTTTTACAGTGTATGCCCCTCTTCTATTGGTTCTAGTACTATAAACTTCACTACCATTAGCAGTTGCTTTTACTTCGACATCACTCAGATTTCCACCTTCATCGCGGTCTGAAAGTTTTCCACCAAATACAACCTCTTGTCCTTGCACCCAAGTGAGTGTAAGAAAAAGTAAAAAGAAAATGGAAATAACTTGTTTCATCTGTAATAATTAAAACGATAATATGTACATCTAGTTACAACAATCGTTCAAAATTTCATGGTTTAATAGACAAATATCGTTAAAATTACGAGAAATAAACAGAAAAACTATACATGCTAACATATTCAAAATTGAGTTTTTGGGAAAAAGACCTCTTTTTCAACAGTTTAGACATTGTAATTGTAGGGGCTGGAATTGTTGGTTATTCCACTGCAATTTCACTGAAAGAAAAGTTTCCACAGAAAAAAATCGTAATCGTGGAAAGAGGCTACTTACCAACTGGAGCCAGTACTAAAAATGCTGGATTTACTTGCTTTGGAAGCCCTACCGAACTTCTTGAAGATTTGCAAAGTTTACCAGAAGAAGCAGTTATTGATTTAGTTAGAAGAAGGTATCAAGGTCTTCAAATATTACTCGACCGCTGTGGTAAGAAGCAAATAGACTATATCCCATGCGGTTCACATGAAGTTTTTACAGATTCTAAAAAAGACGCTAATAATTTTCAAAATGTAACGAGAAAAATCAATTATTTAAATGAACTAATAGAGCAAGCAACAACTATTAAAAATAATTTCAATATATCTTATAATAAATTTGGATTCAATAATATAAGTAAATTAATCTCAAGTAAAGGTGAAGGTCAAATTGATACTGGAAAAATGATGGATAGACTCCACAGAATTGTAGTAGATATGGGAGTACATACTTTGTTTTCTACGGAAGTAGAATCTTGGGAGCATACCGATTCAAATCAAATAAGAATCAAGACTAATTATGGTGATTTTGAAACAAAAAAATTAATCATTGCGACAAATGGATTGTCTAAAAAAATCCTTCCAAGTATTGAATTAGAGCCAGCAAGAGCACAAGTTATCATTACAAAACCTCTAGACAAAAAACCATTTGAAGGAACTTTCCATTATGATGCTGGTTACTACTATTTTAGAAATGTTAAAAACAGAATTTTATTGGGAGGTGGTCGAAATGTAAATTTTGACCGTGAAAAAACAACACAAATTGAAAATACAGAAGAGATTTTAAATGCTTTAAAGGATTTGCTACACAATGTTATATTGCCCAATCAAACAGTTGAAATAGAGCATCAATGGGCTGGAATAATGGGAATTGGAAAAACGCGCAACCCAGTAGTCAAAAAGTTGTCACCGAATATCTTTGCGGGAATTCGTCTTGGAGGTATGGGCGTCGCCCTTGGTAGCTTAGTCGGTAAAGAATTATCAGAGTTGATTCAATTTGACTAGAATTATCTCTAAAAACTATAAAAAAGGCATCATTATTTTATTTATCTTCGCCCCATGGAGAAAAAATTGGTAGAGGTGTGCTTTACTCCCGGTAATTATGAGTATTTCAAAGGAAGGTTTGAAATTGTCGTTGTCATAGATGTACTTCGTGCTACGTCGGCTATATGTTCAGCTCTTCATAATGGAGTAAACTCAGTTATTCCAGTTTCTACGATAGATGAGGCAGCTGAATATCAAAGAAAAGGATATCTAGTTGGTGCAGAGCGACAGGGAGAAATCGTTGAAGGTTTTGATTTTGGAAACTCACCTTATAGCTATATGCGCCCAGAACTAAAAGGCAAAGACATTGTTCTTTCGACTACCAACGGAACTAGAGCAATTCATATAGCAAAGGACGCTGATCAGCTTGTCATTGGGTCTTTGACTAATTTAAACGCATTAACAAATTGGCTTGTAGAACAAGATAAAAACGTACTTTGTCTATGTTCTGGGTGGAAGGACAATTTTAACTTAGAAGACACGATTTGCGGAGGTGCAATTGCTGAGATACTTTTAAATTCTGGAAAATTCACTTCAAATGAAGATTCTTCTGTTGCTGCCAAATACTTATATTTGTCATCACGAGACAATTACATGGGATTCTTAAAGTCTAGTTCACACAGAAGACGATTAAAAAGATTAAATTTGAATGAGGATATCAAATATTGCTTGACTCCAAATCAAATGAATGTAATACCTATTTTAAGAGATGAAAAATTGGTTAACTTATAGTCTAGTACCCTTATTACTGCTTTTTCTTTCATTTTCAAAAACGAAAGAGTCTCATCCTACAACTAATTCTGAAAAAGAATCTGAACATAGTAGCTGTTCACATTCTGCTGTTTGGGGATTTTTCGGACATAAACGCATCAATCGTATTGCAGTATTTACGCTACCTCGAGAAATGTTTGGTTTTTATAAGGAACATATTGAGTATTTAACAGAACATGCTGTAGATCCAGATAAGAGAAGGTACGCTATGGAAGGTGAAGCACCAAGACATTACATCGATATTGATCATTACGTACCTAAAGGTGAAGACCCCTTCCCTGCGATGCCAAGAGACTGGGATGAAGCGGTTGAAAAATATACAGAAGACACTTTGCAAACCTATGGAATTGTACCATGGTATATCCCTACAATGAAAGCAAAACTAACTTGGGCTTTTAAACAAAAAAACATTGACCTTATCCTCAAATATTCTGCTGATTTAGGGCATTATGTCGGAGATGCCCATGTGCCGCTTCACACCACCGAAAATTATAACGGTAAAATGACTGGACAAAGAGGAATTCATGGCTTTTGGGAAAGTCGCCTACCTGAGATAAATGCTGAGCAATACAATTTTTTTGTAGGCAAAGCTGAATATAAGTCTGATGTTTTAGACTTTGCATGGGATGCTGTCGAAGTTTCTCACAGAGCACTTGATAGTGTTTTTCGTTTTGAAAAAGAGTTAACTGAAGAATTTCCAAAAGATAAAAAATATAGTTTTGAACAACGTGGAGCTTCTACAATGCGTGTTTACTCCTATGAATTTTCTCAAGCATATCACGAAAAGCTCAATGGAATGGTAGAAAGAAGAATGCGTAAATCTATTATTGGTGTTGGATCTTTGTGGTATACTGCTTGGGTAGATGCAGGTCAACCAGACTTAGATGAACTCTCCAACAAAAAGCCTTCTGAAGAACTTTTAGAAGCTCAAAAAGAATTGGATGCTAGGTACCAAAATAGCGAGGCGAAAGGTCGTGTTTGTGATTAACTCGATTTATTCAAATTTATCTTTCAAATATTCATACGCAGCACTTATCTCTTGAAACCTTTCATTTGCTTTTTCTCTTTCAGCTTTTGATTCATTGTGGTAGCGATCTGGATGATGCTTTTTAGCCATATTTCTATAAGCTTTTTTAATTACCTCAAAATTTGTTTCATTCTTTATTAACCCCAATACTTTCAATGAATTATGCGTCTGATTCTCCTGAACATTTCTTGTTCTTTGACTTCTATTTTTTTGTCTGTGATTACGTTCTCTTGCACGTCGTTTTTCGTAAATATTCTTGCGCATAACCATTATCGACTTCACTTCGCTGTGAGGAATACCAAAAACCTTTCCCGCTTCAAAAATCAATCGCATTTCGCGACTACTAAACCGATTATTAAACATTGATAAATCAATCATGTAGTCAATGAACTGTAACTTTTTTTCATCTGATATATGCTTGTTCAACCAAGTTAGAGGCTCTTTAATATCAGGGTATTCTTTATACAAACTTGGTATACTACTCAGATTCATTCGTTCGTTAATGGGAAACCTTCGTTTTAAATAAGAGATTAGAAATACAAATTGTCCTCTCCTATCGCCCATATCTGAAACAACTAAATGACTGCCCACTACTTTATATGCAAAACGCAAATTGTGCAAGTTGTATTTAAACTTAGATGAAAAAGCAGGGGTATGAAAAATAGTAAATTGAAGAATATCTTTAATTATAGATACTAACATAAACAATAGTGACCCTGTTGTGAATAAAATTATTGCAATGATTAAAAACATAAAAAAGGGTGTTTCTTCGTTAGAGTCAGGTTCACGATAGCGACTAGAGCTTATGTGAAAGAATAATTGTAATAAAGGATACTTAACTGATAAGTAACAGTAAATATAAACAAGAAAAAGCATTTAACTTATCAGCTTATTAAAGGTTAATTAAATATTTTTTGAACTTTACAAAAATATAATTTTTAGATGCTTATTAGCATATTTTTTATTTAACCTTCAAATTAAACCGTCTTTTTCAAGCTGTTCGGCATGGTCTTTCAAACTTTCTTTTATTGGTCTAAAGGATATTCCTAGTGATTTTTTAATTTTTGAATTATCAAAATAAACGGGGATTCCTAGATTTTTATTTAAATAAGACCAAGATAAATCGGCCATAAAAGGACCAACAAGATATGTCAACCATTTTGGTAATGACTTTTTAGGAATCTTAGGATACTTGTCTCCTACTTCATTGTTTAGTGTTTCAGCAATATTCAACATACTCATAGGCTCATTGGTACAAACATGACGTCCTTTAGCTTCTTTATTTTCTAACGCTAGAATATGGGCATTTGCAACATCTCTAACATCAACAACACTGAAGTATAAATTAGGAACTCCAGACTTAAACCTACCGTTAAGCATTCCCATTATCATTTGAATACTTGTAGAGTCACTTCTTTTTACCACAGCAGGACCAACAATAAATCCTGGATTGATTGTAACTAATTTCCAAGACTTCCCTTCGTTTATCGCCCATGCTTCACGTTCTGCTGAAACTTTTGAAAATGAATATGGTTGATGAGAAATACTACTTGACGTATTCCAGTGTTTTTCTGAAAACACACTTTCATCATGTTCATGGATGTCTGCAGCGTCACCATAAATGGATGCTAAACTTGAAGTAAGCACAACTTTATCGATCGTACCTGCGCGCTCTGCAGCTTTAAGAACATTACTCGTTCCTTTTACAGCTGGGTCTACAAGCTCTTTCTTAGCATCTTTTATTTTCTCAATTTTAAAAGGACTCGCAGCATGAATCAATCCTTTAGCATCTTTCATTGCTACATCAAAACTTCCTTCATCCATTAAATCTCCAGGAAATATTTTTAACCTGTCAGTATGTTTTTCAAAAAGCGATTTGATCCACTCATTATTTTTAGTTTTTTCAGGATTTCTGGTCGTTAAATGTACTATATAGCCTTTATCTAACAACTGTTCTAAAATGTGTGAACCTAAATATCCTGTGCCTCCTGTCAACACAACTGGTGATGTCATAACTTACTGTATTTCAAATGTGTTTGCGAATGTAAAAAAAAGGATTTAAATTTAAGTGATTCTATTGTTATTATTTTTTTAAATGTCGAAATAAGACGAAAGTTTTATTCCGTGTTGCATATTTTATTTCGCAAAAAGTACTTGATCAGATATATACACTTGTCATTAAAAATAGTTACTTAATATTTTTTTCAATATATTCTACTTTAAACAATGAATCATTTTCGTTTTTAACTTCAATTACATTGTTCATGTCATCATTGGGTATAGTAACAGAAAGTGTATAGTGTTTTATTTTCCATTTTTCATACTCTCTTTCCAATATACCAGTACCTCTACAAGTTCCCATCCATGTATCCAAAAGTTCATCAAACCAAGCCACATCCATATTCTTACTGAAGTAAATATTGCGTTCTAAAGTTTTAAAATCCCATGCCTTTCCTTTATCAAAATGAGGTTTACTAAACGCCTTAAATTCATCTTTTGACCAGATTTCGCTTGCATCAGTTCCAATAAAGACTGACTCTTCATTCATAGCACCAAAATAGTTTTCAAAATCCGCATTTGAAGCTGATTTGTGCCAATGATCGATTACTAAACTTATTTCATCTTCTACTTTTGATGAATTCTCTTTTTTACTGGACTCACAACTAATTAGTAATGCAGTTATTAATAAAAT
>JBBEBO010000040.1:0-6924 GCA_040882265.1 Brumimicrobium sp.
AACACTCGCAGAGCATAAACTATTTACGTTTTGCGATTTAAAGGGGTAACCCTATTATATTTTATAAAAAACCTAATGTCATTAGATGTATCCAGCGGTCATTTAAATACAGTAAAAAGAGTAGTGCTATACCAAAGATATATTGGCTAATAATAAATAGAAAGCTGTATGTGACGGTTCTGCTTTTTGATAAATACGTGATAAAAGGGATTAATAGAAAGATAGGGATAAGTGGGTAGGAGCCTGTAACGCTAAAGTCTATTTTTGATTTTGTCCATTCACCTCTTTGCCATGTCCAAATACTTTTGATGTCACGAAAGAAAAAGGTACGCTCTAAATAAACAGTTTGAAATTTTTCTGCAGCTTTCATAAATGAATATTTAACCCATAATTTTTCATTTTTTTTAGTTATAATGGGAACAATTGTACGATAATTAATACCTGAATAAGTTAATACTTTACTCCTTTTAGCTATACTGTCTTTTTCCCATCGTGATGACAAAATAGTATAATCAACAACGAATATAGTTGAGAGAAGTAAGCAACCATACATGATTACTTTAAATAACTTCCATGACCTACCTGATGTGATTTTTTGAAAATATGCTTCATTCTCTTGTTCTTCTTTTTGCTTCATGTACTCATATCGTCGTTGTGCTTGCTTTAGACGTTCTTCAAACTCTTCCTTTTCAGTTCTTTTTACTTTCTGAGTAGAGAATTCACTATATGAATATTGCTTGCCTTGTTTTTTATTGGTTGGAGTTATTCTAGTTTGGTTTATTGCAAGTATTAAGTATTCATAGGCTTCAGAAACCTGAATAAATTTTTCATGTGCTTCAGCAGATGGATTTTTATCAGGGTGGTATTCCAACGCTTTTTTTCGATAAGCTCGTTTTATTATTTTTTCATCCTTTGTTGGAGTAATACCGAGTATGTCAAAATAGCGCTTAGTCATTTAGGATTTTTTCTTTCGTTTTCTTTCTATCTATTTTTCCTGCAGTTGTGTAGTTTAAAGCATTAACGTAGTAGAAGCCTCGTGGTTTTTCAAAACGGTTAAGTTTTACTTTAAAAATATTTGACTCTATTTCTTTCTTGTTTTCTTGTTCAGCGATTAACACAACCTTTTCTCCTAATGTTTTGTCTGGAATACTACTGATTATAAAATTTGAAATATCTATTTCAAGTCTAATTTTAAGTTCTACTTTCTCAGGATGAATTTTTATTCCTCCAGTATTGATTACAAAATCTTTTCTACCTTTCCAATAAAAACTCTTGTTATTGACCAGTGAAATCAGGTCATTCGCAAATAGCGAATTTAGCTTAAGTGTTGGACAATCTATGATTAGTTCATCTGACTTACTGCTAAATGTTGTATCTCCAACTGCAATAAATGGACTTCCTGAATCATCTAGTCTTTTTAATGCTATATGGGAAACTGTTTCTGTCATACCATAAGTTGAGTAGGCGATACATTTAGATTTTTGCAACTGTTTTTCTAACGTTGACGAAACAGGAGCGCCACCAATTATTAAATATTTAATAAGGTCTAGTTTCTCAGGTGTTTCTTTTAGAATGGTCTCTACTTGCAAAGGAACCATCGCTACAAAGTCAATTTTGGTAGTAAGTGTTTTAATAGGATTACTCGAAATATCAGCTATATGTAATTCTAAATTATAAATTTCAGATCGAACACACATCATTTTTCCACCAATATATTCTGTTGAAATACATAATAGCGCATTGTTACATTCATTAAGATTAAAAAAATCACCAGTCATCTTTGCTGATGCCTTTAGTTTCCATTTTGGAATATGAATATTTTTTGGTTTTCCTGTTGAACCAGAAGTATATTGTTGTATAGTAGTGGATTTATCTTCCCACTTTTCTATGAAATTTAAAAATTCACTCACAATAGATTTGTTATTGGTATGTATTTTATATTTCATTTTACCTAGTTGTCAAAAGTGGACTAATTATTGATAAAAGATTAAAAATAATTAAATTAATAGTGAAATTAAGCTTTGTTTTGTAATTTCAACGTAAATATTAGAAAGTATGAAAATTAGATCGTTTGTTATGGTGGTTGTAGGATTAATTAGTTTGTCCTTTATAAACGTGTATGATGGTGATGAGACTGGAATTAAATTTCAGGATATAACTTTTGAAGAAGCACTGAAAAAAGCTAAATCTGATGATAAACTAATTTTTGTTGATGCTTATGCCGTTTGGTGTAAACCTTGCAAATGGATGGAAACAAATACTTTTAGTGATAAAGAAGTTGGAGATATTTTTAATAAAAAATTCATCAATTTGAAAATTGATATGGAAAAGGGAGAAGGGCCTGAACTTGCAAGAAAGTACCAAGTTCGTGCGTATCCTACTTTACTCTTAATAAACAGTAGTGGAGAAGTTGTAAAAAGAATTCTAGGTGCTAAAAAGAAAGATGACTTACTGAGTGAAGTTGATAAATATATAAAGTAAGAAAGTTTATTAATTAGACTTATGTCCTAAATGGTCATTATATCTTTTTCCTTTACTTCAATACGTTCATCAATGATAGCAGTATAATTATCAGTAATTGTTTGAATTTCAGTTTCAGCATTTTTTGCTAAATCCTCAGAAAGGCCATCATTTTTTAATTCTTTGATAAAGTCCATCGCATCTTTTCGATTATTTCTAACCCCAACTTTTGCTGACTCTCCTTCAGCTTTTGCTTTTTTGCTAAGTTCTTTTCTACGTTCTTCAGTTAAAGGCGGCACATTGATAATAAGCATCTCACCATTATCTTGAGGAGCTAATCCCAAATTTGAATTAACAATGCCTCTTGCACAATCAGCTAGAATTCCTTTTTCCCAAGGTTGTACAGTTAGAGTTCGTCCATCAAGTGTCCCCACATTAGCTACTTGTGAGAGTGGAGTAGGAGTGTCGTAATAATCAACCATTACACCTTGTAGCATATCTGGAGAAGCTTTTCCGACACGAATCTTTAATAACTCAGCATCTAAGTGCTTAATCGTTTTATCATTTGCACTTTTTAATTCTTCCTTCGTTAAGTTTATTTCTTCAGTCATAGTTCAAACTTGAGATAACAAAAATAGTATATTGTTTTAATATTTTATAGCAAAAAATGAATCAAGTAGAGATTAGACAACAACTGTGCCTATTTTTTCTCCTTCAATGAGTCTTCTTAAGTTTCCTTCGATATTCATGTTAAAAACAATAATGGGCAAATTATTTTCTTTACAAAGTGTAAAAGCGGTCATATCCATCACGTTCAGACCATTTGCATAAACGTCATCAAAAGAAATTGAATCATATTTTTTGGCTAAAGGATCTTTTTCTGGATCTTGAGTATAAATACCATCAACACGTGTTCCTTTGAGAATTACATCAGCATTGATTTCAATTGCTCTTAAAGATGCAGCAGAGTCAGTTGTGAAAAATGGGTTTCCAGTACCAGCTCCAAAAATAACTACTCGACCTTTTTCTAAATGCCTAACAGCTCTTCTTCTAATATATGGTTCAGCAATTTCCTTCATTTCTATAGCTGACATTAGTCTTGAGTCTATTCCAGCGGCCTCTAAAGCAGATTGAAGAGCCATAGCATTAATCATCGTGGCCAACATTCCCATGTAATCACCATGAGTTCTATCCATTCCTCCTTCTTCAGCTTGAACTCCTCTAAAAATGTTTCCTCCACCAATAACGATTGCTAATTCTACTCCAAGAGCTTTGATTTCTTTAATCTGTTGAGCATATTGGTTAATTCTTACATTATCAATACCAAACTGTTTATCACCCATAAGGGATTCACCACTCAACTTCAGAAGGACTCTTTTATATTTCATTTTTAGTATCGTTATTAATGAATGTTTAAATCTAGTGCCAAATTAAGACAAAAAAAAGAGAGAAACAATGTTCTCTCTTTTTTCAATGTAATATTTATTAGCTTAACGAGAAGCGCTCAAACTTCGTAACGGTTAATCCTGAGTCAGTTGAGTTTAAAAACTCTTTCACCGACATTTTATTATCTCTTACAAAAGGTTGACTCAATAAAGTATTTTCTTTAAAGAATTTATTTAATCTACCTTGAGCAATTTTTTCAGCCATTTCAGCTGGTTTACCTTCTTGTATAGCAAGATCTTTACCAACTTCTAGTTCTCTATCAATAACATCTTGAGTAATCTCTTCTTTGGTAAGAGCTATTGGATTCATTGCAGCAACTTGCATAGCAACTTGTCTTGTAGCATCTTCAATTACATCTCCAGATTTATTATACCCAACTATTGTCGCTAACTGATTACCTGGGTGATTGTATGCAACAACTGTATCTGCTTCAATTTTAGCGAAATTTGAAAGGTCTAATTTCTCACCAATAACACCAATTTGTTCAGTAAGTTTTTCTTCAACAGATAACTTATCGTTATAAGGTAAAGACTTTAACTCGTCAACAGAATTAACGTTGTTTTCAATTGCTAAATTTAAAAGTGATTGAACGAATTTTCTAAAATCTTCATTTTTAGCAACAAAATCAGTTTCGCAATTTAACTGTAAGATATATCCAGCATTTCCTTTACTTTCTGCTAGAATAACACCTTCTTTTGCTTCGTTATCACCTCTTTTAGCAGCAACTTTTTGTCCTTTTTTACGAAGGATATCAACTGCTTTTTCTGTATCACCGTCAGCTTCAACCAAAGCCTTTTTGCAGTCCATCATTCCTGCGCCGGTTTTTTTTCTTAGTTCATTTACTTGACTAGCTGTAATTGCCATAACTTAACTTAATTACAATAATTAATAATAATTTATTAAAGAAAAACTTTATTCTTCTTCGTCTTTAACTTCAACTTTAGTTGCTTTCTTTGTAACTGCTTTTTTAGGGGCAGCTTTTTTCTTTGCACTTTTAGTTTCAGTTTCATCTTTTTTATCAGAATCCGCCTTAGGAGCTTTTTTTGCTGCTTTAGCTTTAGGAGAATCTTCCTTTTTGTCAGATTTCACCTCTTTTTTATCTTCTTTCTCTTCAGCTACTTCAGACTTTTTATCTTCTGTCTTCTTCTCTTCAGCTTTTGCTTTTGCTTCAGCTTTTTTAGCTTCGTTATTTTTCTTTTCAGTTTCTTGTTGCTCTTTAGCAGTTTTACGTTCAGCTAATCCTTCACGGATAGCTTCAGTAACATGATCAAGAATAATTGCAATTGACTTTGTTGCATCATCATTTGATGGAATAGGGAAATCAACTGATCTTGGATCAGAATTTGTATCCACCATTGCAAAAGTTGGGATATTCAAACGAACAGCCTCTTTAAGCGCAATATTTTCTTTCAATACATCAACAATAAAAATCGCAGCTGGTTGACGGGTCATATCAGCAATTGAACCAAAGTTCTTTTCTAATTTATCACGTTGTCTAGTCTTGAATAAACGCTCTCTTTTAGAAAGTGTCTCCCAAGTTCCATCAGTTGCCATTTTGTCTATAGATGTCATTTTACGAATAGACTTACGAGTAGTTGCAAAGTTTGTTAGCATACCACCAGTCCAACGTTCTGTTACGTAAGGCATATTAACCGCTTTAATACGGTCAGATAAAATTTGTTTTGCTTGTTTTTTTGTTGCTACGAATAAAATTTTCTTACCCGATTTAGCGATTTGCTTAACTGCAGCACAAGCTTGCTCTAAATGAGCGATTGTCTTATTTAAATCAATAACGTGGATACCTTTTTGCTCATCAAATATGTATGGAGCCATTGCTGGATTCCACTTTCTTTTGAGGTGACCAAAGTGTACACCTGCATCTAAAAGTTCTTTAAAATTTGCTTTTTTTGACATTTTATTTTTTTTTATTACATGTTTACGTTCCCTGTCTGCCGACCAGGCAGGCTTTAGTAATCAGAAATTGAGGGTTCTTTCGAAAAGTACTCAACAACTTGGATACTAAACAATCGCCAAATAAAGTTCTTACGATTAACGTTTTGAGAATTGGAATTGCTTACGTGCTTTCGGCTGACCTGGTTTTTTACGTTCAACCATTCTTGGGTCACGTGTCATTAAACCTTCAGCTTTAAGAAGCGATTTATATTCCGGATCTATCTTAACTAGTGCTCTCGATATACCTAAACGAACTGCTTCAGCCTGACCATTAATTCCACCACCAGCAACATTGATTGTTAAATCGTATTTACCAGTTGTTTCAGTAAGGTCAAATGCTTGCAATACTTTCGCTTGAAGTGTTGGCACTGGAAAAAACTCTTTATAGTCACGTTTGTTAATAGTGATATTACCTTTACCTTCTTTAAGGTAAACACGTGCTACTGAAGTTTTTCTTCTTCCTAATGTGTTTATAATTTCCATACTTTTTATTTGATTGATTCAAGATTGAATTTCTCTGGCTTCTGAGCTTTGAAATTGTGCTCAGCACCCTCAACTACTTTGAGGTTGGTGTAAAGTTGGTACCCTAATTTGTTTTTAGGTAACATTCCTTTTACCGCCATTTCTACTAAACGTATTGGACGCTTAGCTTTCAATTCTTCTGCTGTGAGCGATTTTTGACCTCCTGGGAAACCAGTGTGACGAATGTACGTTTTGTTAGTCCATTTGTTACCTGTAAGCTCAACTTTCTCAGCATTGATTACGATGACGTTGTCACCACAATCTGCATGCGGAGTAAAATTTGGCTTGTGTTTACCACGGATCAATTGCGCTACTTTGCTTGCCAAACGCCCGAGCGTTTCGCCTTCCGCATCTACCAAAAGCCACTTTTTATCAGCAGTTTCTTTGTTGGCAGAGACAGTCTTGTAACTTAATGTATCCACTTTTTTATAATTTAAAATAAGACAATATCCCAAAATTGGGGGTGCAAAGATATAACTTCTTGGATTTAATCACAAATGGTTTGAAGGAAAAGATTGAAAAAAATGCATTTAGTTTGTGAAA
>JBBEBO010000041.1:0-6920 GCA_040882265.1 Brumimicrobium sp.
CATTAGTATAATTGAAGAAGCTTTATTTAACTGGTAAACATCCCGATAGGCATTTTTTTTATTTAAAATAAGCTCGCTTTTACGATTTAGTATTTAAATGTGTTTGCCCTGATTTTAATTATTTTTATGGAATTATATGCTTTATGCATCTTTAAGGAAAAGAATTTAATATGCGATTGATATGCGTCTTATACTTTAGCTTTTTCTTGACTACAATTGTAGCTCAAGAAAATGTGCGTGTTTCATTTTCATTAATAGACGAAACAACGAAAGCAATAATAGAAAGATCGGCAATTAAATTAGAAGTTAAAGGACGTGTATTTTATTCAAACACTAATTATAAGTCTCGGGATACAATTGAATTACAGTTAAATAAAAATGATGTTTTAAACATTAGTGCTTCTGCAAGTGGTTTTGATCATTTACAAAGAAACTTTAATTTGTCTGAATATGATAAGTTGATTCGCAAAGAAAAAGTAATTCCAATTGAATTGCAATTTGAGTTCGACGGACAAAATATAATTGAAATTGATGTAAATGCAACTTATGAACCTGAAGTTGTTTTTTCATCCGATAGCATTAGTGTAAGTGACTTTGAGGTAATAGATGAGCAAAACATGTTGTTACTCACTTACCCCAAACGTCTTGAAAAGTCAAGTGAGCTAATTTGGTCTCAAAATGGAGAAATTTTAAATCGCGTTGATATACCAGCAACTGCCGTAGAATTGATAAGAGATTATCAAGGAAACATTTATTTAAAGTGCAATGAGTCTACATATTTAATTTCTAAAAATCAACAACTTAATCTGCAAAAAGTGGATGAGGAAGGTTTAGAGAATTATATTTTACCAATACTCGACACTCTTGAAGCTGATCGGGTATATTTCAGTAATTATAATGAATGGTATCCTGCGTTTGATTATTTTATGGTGAAAAAAGCTGACTCTAGTTATACAACAATAAAACACATTGAAGATAGTGAGATGATGGAGCATTATCGAGCAGAATATAAGTGGGCTGATGTGAGAACTAAGTTGTGGGCGTGGGATATGGAGGCAGAATCTGGAATAGATCGAGAAATATGGGTGGGCGCAAATATTTTTACAAATACCATATATTATGAAAAACCGTATAGCCCCATGTTTTTAGTAGATGAAGTATTGATGATTTTTGATCATTATAGCGATTTGCTTTTTAAAGTAGATGCCTATAACTGCGAAACGTTTGATAGTACTTCAATTAACTACCACACGAATAGTCGCAAATCAGGTTGGGAAAGAGAGTTAATACAAGATCCAATAACAAAAAGTGTTTTTACTTATTTTGATTATGTCGGTAATACAACTCTAAAACAAATAGATTTTGATTCTGGGAAGCTAATAGGTAATTATAAGCTTTTTTATCGTTATGTGGAGAACATTACCATCTATAATGATAAGGTGTATTACATATATAGACCTTTTGAATCAATGCAAAAAAAATATTTGTACGTTGAAACACTAGATGAAATGAAAGAAAGGTATAATTAAATGCAAAGCATGGACTATTTTTCTATAACTAAAATCCGCAAACACATTTCTACTGCATAGCTGAATTGCACGCCAACTCTGGAAATGCTCGTCATTGCAAGGTTCACCATAACAAATGCTATGTTTCCACTCCTCATAACTGTGCTTCCTAGATTTAATGCACACTTCAGCTCTTCGCTACGAAAGTGTTTGCGGATTTTAGATATAAAAAACTTTAAAATCTCAATTAAGCTGTAACTTTGCACCATGAAGACGAAAACGCTTAAAAAAAATAAGGTAAATGTTGTCACATTGGGATGCTCAAAAAATATTTTTGACTCCGAAGTAATGATGGCTCAGCTAAAAGCAAATAAGTTTGATGTTGAACACGAGGCAAAGCAAGACGATTCTGAAATAGTTATTATAAATACGTGTGGTTTTATTGACAATGCTAAACAAGAATCAATTGATACCATACTGCGTTATGCTGATGCGAAAAAAGAAGGTCAAGTTGATAAGGTGTATGTGACAGGTTGTTTATCTGAGCGCTATAAATCAGAGTTGGAAACTGAAATTCCTGAAGTAAATGCTTATTTTGGAACAAGAGACCTTCCAAGGTTACTTAAAACGTTAAAAGCAGATTATAAACACGAGTTAGTTGGTGAGCGTATTTTAACGACACCCTCACACTTTGCTTATTTTAAAATTGCAGAAGGTTGTGACAGGCCTTGTTCTTTTTGTGCTATTCCATTGATGAGGGGAGGACACAAATCAACCCCGATAGAAGATTTGGTTGAACAAGCGAAGGGGTTAGCCGCAAAAGGAGTTAAAGAATTGATGTTAATTGCACAAGACTTGACTTACTATGGTTTAGACTTATACAAAAAGAGAGCACTTGCAGAATTGATTGATCGTCTTTCAGATGTGGAGGGTATCGAATGGATACGTTTGCATTACGCTTTTCCAACGGGTTTTCCAATGGATGTGTTAGATGTAATAAAAGACCGTAAAAATGTTTGTAACTACCTCGATATGCCACTTCAACACGGGTCAACACGTATGCTAAAAGCTATGCGAAGAGGAACTACTCGTGAAAAAACAGAAGCTTTAATAGATCAAATTAGAAACAAAGTTCCTGATATTGCGATTCGAACAACATTAATAGCTGGATATCCTGGTGAAACAGAGGCTGATTTTCAAGAAATGTATGACTGGGTGGAGAAATCCCGTTTTGAGCGCTTAGGAATCTTTACATATTCTCATGAAGAAAATACACATGCCTATAATTTCGAGGATGATGTCCCAGACAAGTTAAAACGCGAACGTGCTGATACAATTATGGAATTGCAATCGGGAATTAGTTATGACCTGAACCAAAAGCATATTGGCCAAACTCGAAAAGTTTTATTTGATAGAGCGGAGGGTGATTATTTTATCGGTAGAACAGAATATGATTCACCAGAAGTTGATAACGAGGTATTGGTAAATAAAGCTGACACGTATGTTCGAATTGGTGACTTTTCAAATATTTTGATTACTTCAGCAGATCATTATGATTTGTATGGGAAGGTGGTTGATTAATAAATTGAAATTGTGTATTCATACTCATAAAAAAAGTGGCTGTCTCATTATGGGACAGCCACTTTTTATTTAAATTTAATATAACTTACTTACTAATAACAACTTTGTTAGTATAAGATACTTTACTCTCATTGTCAAGTGCTCTGTAAATATAAACTCCATTTTCTAGTGAAGAAACATCAACTTTCGTAGTATTATTGTTAGGAACAAACTCCTTAACAACTTGACCATTCAAGTTTGAAATCTCAACTCTTTCCACTTCAGCTCCATTGAAGTTGAAGTTTACAAAGTCAGAAGCTGGATTAGGATATAACTTTGTACCCTTTATCTTTTCTGAATTTAGACTTGCAGAACTTGAAGTTAATGTAACATCGTTTGAAGAAACCCAAACATCGTTTGCACCATTTTGTCCTTCAACATATACCCAAACTACCATTTCTTCGTCCTCTACGATTGGAGAAGGATCTAATGAAGTTTGTGCTTGGTTTAAAACATAGTAATCATCTCCTGCTTGGAAATTTATAGTGTGACTAGAACCATTTGGTGTTGCTTGAATACCTGCTCCACTAAAGAACTGTAATGGATCTTGAAGTGCTGCAGGATTAAATCCTGATTCAAAAGCAACGACATAATAATTTGCAATATCAGCTTCATCACCAGGTACGTCAAAAGTAACTTCTAGATCAGAGCCATCACCATTGTCAGAAATGTCATCCGCAACAACATTTGATACAACAGGTGCATCAGTTATTGTATTGCCAGTTACTATATTATCTACGTCTAATACAGAACCTGGCTCAATGTCTGGTGTTGGATTACCACCTAAATCAGCTAAAATTTGTTTTATACTAGATGAAAGTATAAACTCATACTCAACAATTGGTTCAAATGTGAAATAGTTCATAACAACTTCTTCAGTTGTAAAGTTCGCCTCTGAACCATCTAATTGAACAATACCTTGTCCAACGGGATCTCCATTAGCATCATTAGCTTGTATAAAGATTAATGCTTCATCGGTACCAATAATGTCATACTTAACATCAACAGAAAAACTTTCAAACTTATCTGTAGAAGCAAAAGTCTGTGAATTTACAGTTCCGTAAGGACCATCAGGTATCATTTGTGGTTGTGTTGAATTTGAAAGCTCAAACGACGTCATACGAGCGTAAGAGTTACCGTCTGTTGGCACATCTGTCATTTCAACGATAGGAACTACTGGATCCCCATTTTCGTCTTCAACATCACCAACACCCATAAGGTCATTGCTTGTAAAACCTTGAACAAACTCCCAATTTTCTAGGTTGTCCGGAGTAGATCCAGTCCAGTTCTCAAAACTAGGATTGTCTTGTCCATAAATACCTCCACCTACAAATAATGCAAGTGCTAAAAAATAAATTTTCTTCATAATTATAACTTTTTTATTTATCCCAAAAGTACAAAAAATATTTTTCTGTTCAAATTTCACCTTAATCCTTTATTTTAACGGACATAATACGGTTTAGTTGGTGTAAAATGGTTTATTAATCTGAAATTCTAATAGAACTTTATTTAAAACGATTCTAATTAAGCGAGATAAATTGTATATTTGAAGCGTGAGAATAATAATAGCTGATAGCAATGATATAGTTAGGGTAGGGCTTAGAACAGTTCTAGCTTCAGATAGATTTGTTCAGGTTGTTGGAGAAGTTACAAATAGTGAAGACCTAGAAGAACAGGTTAATAATTTTGAAACAGATCTTGTTTTGATTGACTATACTTCTCCTGGGTTTACAATTGATGTTATTCCAAAAATTTTATCGAAGCACAAGCAACTACGTTTTATTGCTATCACACCCGAACAAAGTGCGTCAGTTATAGTTGATGCACTAAGGTCTGGAGTAATGAGCTATGTGAAGAAAGATTGTGATATTCCAGAAATATTAAGTTCTGTTAAGGAAACCGGTGCAGGTAATAAATTTTTCTGTGGGCAAATACTTGAAACAATACAAAAAGCCGCAATAGATGTTGATGATTTAGATTTTGAATCATTTACTTGTGAACCAGTTTTATTATCTGAGCGAGAAATTGAAATAATTACACTCATTGCAGAAGGAAATACAAATTCGCAAATAGCAGAGATTCTTCACTTAAGCCCGCACACAATCAATACCCATAGAAAAAACATAATGGCTAAACTGGGAACTAAAAATACTGCTGGAATAGTAATGTATGCTGTTAAAACGAACCTTGTAAGTCCCAATAAGTTTTTATTTGCTGGCAATAATAATTAGCTCTTTTCAGTTGGTATTATTGAAACAAAAGTAACTTATGTAACCTAATTTAAGCTTTAAAAAGCCAAACTTTGCATTTGAACTAAAGTATTTAAATGCATCATGAGAACAAGGTTATTATCAGCACTTTTTTTACTGTTTTTAATTTTCACTACCGAATCAAAAGCTCAAATTGGGCATAGAGCTGATGTCCATGAGGATTCAACAGAAACACTTTGGAAGTATTTAGATAAAGGTTACTTTGAATTTCACAAAAGAAGCTTTGTTATGAGCACAATCAATGAAGGCTATTTGGATGATTACTTTACAGTAACCTCAGGAGCAGGCATTGGTTATTACAGCCCTTCATTTCATAATTTTCATTTTGGATTTAGTGGTTTTTTCATGTTTCAACTTTATCAATATAACTTACATGAGATCGATTCTTATGCGGGAAAAAGTAGCCGTTATGAAAATCAATTGTATGATATAAATGACAAGTATAACAAATCTGATTTAGATCGTCTAGAGGAGTTATACTTAACTTATGAAAATAAAAATTGGAAAATCGAATTGGGAAGGCAAAAATTTGAATCACCACTTTTAAATGAAAATGACAATCGAATGCGACCAAATATTTTTAGCGGTATTGCTGTTAAATATGATAATGATCATGTGAAGGTTTATGGAGCTTTTTTTAATTCACTTACTATTCGTGGTACGCTAGACTGGTATGGTTGGGATGAATCGTTTGGTGTATATGGACAAGGAACAAACCCTTTAGGCGATTCTTTGGGGTATCAGGGGAATGTTTCAACGTTAGGGATGGGAGTATTAGGTGTGGAATACGAAAAAAAGAACTGGAGTAATCAAATTTGGAATTACACTAATAACAATGTTTTTAATATTGTTTTTGCTCAATCAGATTATAAATGGAAAAGAAAGAAAAGTAATTTCATTTTTGGAATTCAAGGTCTTTATCAAAATGCTTTAAATAATGGCGGTAATTCAAATCAGTCTAAAACTTACATTTTAGCGAATGAAAGTACTTTTGCTTTTGGAGGAAGAATTGGCGTCAATATAAAGAGTGGTACTTTAACGTTTAATTATTTTGGTGTCTCTGATAAAGGAAGGTATTTATTTCCTAGAGAATGGGGCCGTGAAAAATTTTATGCTAGTCTCACGAGAGAATTATTTGAAGGATATGGTGATTTAAATGCATATGTTCTTAAGTATAAATATAAGCCAAACAAAAAGAATTATTATTTTGGTTTTGGTGCTGGATACATTGATCAACCTTCAAGCGAAAATATTACCTTAAATAAATATAGTCTTGATTCGTACTATCATTTTACTACTAAGTTTAATTATAGTTTTGAAAAATATTTTGAAGGTATGAATTTGAAATTTATTGCTGCTTTTAAAAAAGCTACAAATTCTGATAAGATTGAAGATAGATACAAAATTAACTGGGTAGATATGTGTAATTTAAACCTGATAGTCGATTATAGATTTTAATTAAACTTAATGGGTTACCAACTTAAGTCGTAAAGCTAACCTATAAGTGCTTTTTGGGTAACTA
>JBBEBO010000042.1:0-6870 GCA_040882265.1 Brumimicrobium sp.
TATTGGGGGATTGCAAAGTGGACTTGGTTTGGGAGAAAAGTGGACTTTTGGACATTTTGGTTCATCGGGTTCTATGAGTAATCGTATATCTAATCTGAACACTTGTAAACAATAAACATCAGCCCGACAAATAGTGCAATTATAAATTCTATGTTAAGAATGAAATCAAATATGTTCCACCAACCCTTTTCATTTTTGTCATTATCTTTCTCCATTGTCATATTAGGTATTTTGAAATTCTTCGTCAACTTCTATTACCATTTTTTTAAGTTCGTGAAGTTGATTCCTTAAACTATCAAGAAATATTTCTGCATCATTATTTCCAAAAAGAGTATTTCCTTTCCACCACTCACTGAAACGGTTAATAATGTAATCAGTTAATCTAAATACTTCAGATATTCCACTTGGTAAATTGTCATTATATCTTGTATTCAACTCTATACGTATCTCATCTATAGAGTTTTTTATTCCAAAAATTCCCCACTCACCTTGAAAATTTCTTTCTTCGTCTCTAATTCCACGGTATATGAGTTGAATGTTTCTGTCTGTACCTACAATCATTTCTTTAAGTGATTTATTTTTATGCTCGTCTTTTTTCATTTCAATCTTTTTTATGATGTCGTTAAGTATAGTTTGAAGTACATTCATTGTGAATTCAGATTGCTTTGATATGAATGTTTTTAAATCAACTTCAACTTTTCTGAATTCGGGTGTATATCCTACGTAGGTAAATCTTTCTTTTGATATTGGTCCTTTAGCAATGAAATAGAACTCAGTACTTTTTCTATTTGTAGGATGCCCCGCAATGTCATTTCGGACTTCTCTTATGTTCTTGTCAAATGAAAACTTATCAAAAAAGACAGTTAGGTTTGCTTTTCCATCAACTATGCATCTGTACAAATGATACAATCCATCTTGTTGAAGAAACAGGGATTGAAGAAGTCCATAAATAAATAACGTACTTCTTCCCTCTTTACCCAATGACTCAGCCTTTTCAAATTCTTCTATTGCTATTTGGCTGTCCTCTATTAAGTCGATTGAAGTAAATGTCTGATTATATTTTAATTCATTTGTCGCATTATAAAAATTATGATATAAAGGCTTGTGAATTGCCTCATTCAATGTGTTGCATAAATCTATAATGTTTTTCACTATTTAAAATTTGGTCGTTCAATTTTAAAATGCACCGTAACTTTTAGATATAAAAATTTTAGATTTATATCTTCTGTATTTCATATACCAAAGGTAGTCATTTCCAAGGTTTAAAACTCTCATTTAACAAAGTGGACTTTTGGACATATCTCACGGCTACCAATTGTGAACGTTCGCTTACAGCAATTTCTTATATTTTAAGTTCTTTACATTAATAAGTAAAAATACACCTGTTAGTATATTTACAATTATTATTAACGTCAAGCCAATTGGAGCCCCTATCGTTACACTTTCATCCAAGAGAACAATCAAAAACATAAAAGGATGAAATGTGTACAACAAACAAAAGATTAAATATGTCCACCATAATTTTAAGTAATGTTCTGATATAGTTGGATTCCGTTCAAATTCGTCTAAAATACTTGTACTTTGAATATTAGATTCTTTGTTATTGGTCTGCTTTCGGATAAGTTTAATGTTTAGCATTATAGACGGAATACTAAAAATAAAAACAAGAAATATATAAACGAATTGTAGATTATAAGGTTTCAGTATATTATTTAGTCTATAATGAAGTAAATGTCTGAATTTAAAAAAAAAGTCATAAACCAAAAAAAGGCTGAATAATGCAATTATCAGCGTTAATATTAAAGATATTATTTGGTTTGAATTATTCATAGGCTATAACTGTTCTTCATCACTATCTATTCCTCATTAGAACTCTGATTTAATTTCTTTAATTTTAACTGAACTAAATTTCCTACAATAATAGGAAGCGAACTCAATACCCATAACCAATACCCTAATTTATATTCAATAATGTCTTCCATTTCTCCTGTTTCAACATTGTCAATGTCATCATAAAACATGAATGATAGTGATACTAGTAATGCACTTATTCCGAAAATCAAAGATGCCGTTGGACTTCTTTTTATTATTATCCAAGACAATAGTAATAAAGGATTACAAAGCCAAGCCAAAAAAGCATTTCCAAGAAAAACTCCAACTACTCCTAATGCAAGTGCAAGAATAGAAGGCATGCAACCATCAGTAGTACAAAAACTATCAAACATTAATGAAAGGAGGAATAAAGTAATACTCAATGATAACGTAACTTTTCTGATTGTTTTACTTTCCATTTTCATACGCTTTATTTTAATAACCAAGAAACACAACGGGAAGACCTCATCAATATTGAAATGGAGTATGAACTACTGGTGATATGTGAGTGCGTTTGATTCATAGTATTATGACCAAATATACGGATTTCATTTCATGTTCAAGCTTCTAGTTTTATAACCAACATTGATTTAGTTTTATAACTTTAAACAATAATTTTAAAAAATGAATCAAAGTTTTATAGATATTCTTAACAAGAATAAAGGAAGAATTAAAAATCAAACCTTCGATTCTCCTATAGAATTAAATTTAAGCAAAGTAAAAATAGACTATCCCTTCTCTATAAAATTTGAAAATGTAATCTTTAGTAATAAATTTAGAATATTCAATGAAGAAGAAGATAAAGGCGAAGATATAAAAGTTTCTTTAGAGTTTAAAAATTGTAATTTCAAAATGAATGAATTCAATCTGAATTTGGATAGTTTAATTTTTGAAAGATGTGATTTTAATTACGATATAAATTTGAATCACTGTAACCTTGACAGCCTTATTCTTAAAGATACAAGTTCTACAACAATTCATCTGTATAAAAGCAATATTCGATATAGTAACTATATCTTTGAGCAAAGAACAATCAAAAACCTATCTCCTTTATCGTGTGATTTTAAATTTGTTATAATAGAAAACCAAAATAAAGACTTCCCTTTAGATTATGAAGTCAATAACACCGAATCACTTTCTTTAATAGGTTATTTCAAAGAATTAAGTTTTATAGATAATAGATTGAAAAATATTTTTATTGGTAAATTTAAGGGGATTGAATTTATGCCAAAACCTTTAAAAACCTCAATCGAAAAATTAGTCATCAATAATTTACTTACTAACACTACGATAAATATAGAAAACGTCAATATTAATGAAATTCAATGTATCAATCTCGATTTGAAAGATGGTAGTTTAAATATAAGCGATACAAAAGTAAAAGAGGCAAAATTCATTAGTTCCAATTTGCATAGAGTACAGTTTAACTTGGTTGAATTCAGTAATTATTTAACATTCGAAAAAAGTAGTTTATATGGTCTTAAATTAAGTAACGTTAAGTGGCTTAAGGATTATAGGTTATCACCAGATTTCATAAGTTTAAAAGTGCCTTGCTTTCAAAGATGGATTAACCGTGAAATGTCCTTCAACAATAATAAGTTTAATGAACTTGATTTTAAGCAACTCAAATATCAAAGAGAATCATTTAGACAACTAAAACTTATTTCATTTGAAAACCAAAACAGAATAGATGGTCTAAGATTTTATGGAAATGAGATGAGGTTATATTGGAAAGAAATGAGACTTGAGGGCGGACAAAAATGGTACGATTTTATTCTATTTTTCGTAAATCGATGGAGTTCCAATTTCGGACAAAATTGGGTTATGCCAATTATTGGGTTAATTATTATCAGCTTACCGTTGTACTGGTGGTCCATTGACTTCGAATTATCGTTAAACTGGAATGATTTTAAAAAGGGAACAAATCAGTACCTACCATTACTTAATCCCGCTCACAAAACGCCAGAATTCATGGAGGGAGGTTTTGAATGGCTTTCTTTCTTATTTAGAATTATAAGTGGTTTTTTCATTTATCATTTCATACTTGCGAGTAGAAAGTTTGGGAAAAGGGGTTAATCAAAATAGCAGCTGGACTGCGAGACGAATTATTCCAAGTATAAGAAATTATCTACTTCAATTAGAAAATACCTTTTTACAAGCTGCATCTGGTGTCCATAACAACTCATTTTTAGAGAAGCTACATTATTATAAGTGAATTGTAAAAAAATCTTATATTTGAGGTAATATTAAGCTATTGACTGGTTTAGACCAGTTCCTACAAATTTAAAGAATACTGACTTAACTATTAATCAATAAAAAGAATGAGACACCTACTAACAGCATTTTTCTTCATCATTATCACTTTGACCTCATTTTCCCAAACTCAATTGGAATTGAATCAGAAAGCAAGTGAAAAATATTCTGAGGCAGATAAAGAATTGAATCGAGTTTACAATCAAATTCTAACTGATTATGAAGATGACTCGAATTTCATCGAGAAACTTAGAATATCACAACGACTCTGGATTAAATTTCGAGATGCTGAATTAGAAATGAAATTTCCCGAATCTGATAAAGGAATGAATTATGGCTCAATCTATCCAATATGCAAATATCAGTATTTAGAACAATTGACAAATGAAAGAACTGAAAAACTAATGGAATGGCTTAATCCAATTCCAGAGGGAGACCCTTGTACTGGGTCAGTAAAATTTCGATAAAAAAAGCGATTCTGAAAAGCTATACGAATAGGATAATCAATTAATTAATATCATTTATTATGAGAACTTTAGGTAACATTTTATGGCATGTGCCATTTTTAGGATTTTTAACCGCATTTGGAACTTTTCTAATTGGCGGCTTATTGGTAATCACGGTAATTGGAGCACCGATTGGATTAGGGCTAATACAGTTATCGAAATTTTTATTAACTCCATTTTCAAGTAGAATGATTAACAGAAGGGATGTTAAACCAAAACAAAACAAGGTATGGAAAACTTATGGAATGCTTGTAAGAATTCTGTATTTCCCGTTTGGATTATTTTTAGCTATTTTAACAGTACTTCAAATTGTAGGATTATTTGTTACAATTATCGGTATTCCTTTGGCAATAATATTGGCTAAATCACTAGGAACATACTTCAATCCTGTAAATAAAGTTTGCGTTTCAAAAGCTGTTGCAGATGAAGTAGCTTCAAGAAAAGCAAAAATTCAAGTAGATAAAGCATTTGCTTCTTAAAACGCCCATGATGGAGTAGGATTTCTTCTTACTACAATAAACGCTGGTAGGACTTGGTTTGGGAGGAAGGTGGAATTTTGGATATTTTGATTAGTGTCTTTGAGAGTCTTTTTATCTATTTCTGTTTAAGCGGAACTAGGATTCTTTTAAAATCACTTTCCATCAAAAGTCTAGATTAGTCCCCATGGAATTTATCACGCATAAATAATTCAATTTCTTCAGAAAACTTATCCAATGTGTCAGACAATTTAAAATCAAAATCTCTCATGTATTTATTCGCTGTTTCAATAATGACCTTATTCATTTCTGGTAGATTTTGATATTCCTCTTTTGCTTTGGGAATATAACGACAATAATCTGCTATAAAAAAGCACATTATCTTTTCCGACATTTTTAATAAAGTTTGTGCTGATTGAATATTTTCATATTTATCAAACATCTGAGCATATTGGAAAACTGAAACATTTGAAGGGTGATTAGTTGTGCTCATTAATGAATACATCGGTTTAAATACCTCACTCGCTCCAGTATTCAAAAACATCTCAAGCCATGATTTCTTGACCATCTTACCATTTGATAAAGCAAACTGAAAGACTCTTCTTTTTAGATTGTCATCCATGTTTTTTCTTTTTTTATCGTCTAAATCGACATAAAATGAACTTTTGCGTACTTTTTCCGATAGGGATTCTATTATTTTAAGTTCATTTTGGGCTTTTTCCTTACGCTCCAATGCAGTTTTACGTCTAGTTGCTGGCATTTTCTCTAATTCTTCATCAGAAGGTTCAACATAAAATCGCCTTCTTTCTTTTAGTCCAGCAATAACCCATACATCATACAAAAATTGTCTTGCATCCTCATTCTCAGTTGAGTTGAATATATTATTGAAATTTGTAAATGCCTCATATTGTGGTCTAATCAAGGCTGAAATTGCCATAGGGTCGACAAAGTCTGGCAAGGTCATGTCACCTAATGAATTATAATAATTAATCGGTTTTGCAATATTCAATACTGCTATACCTTTTGCCATTGTCATCTGGAATAGTATTAACGCATCATTTATGAATTCATCTCGGTCTTTTTTTGGAAGTGATTTATGAACAGCTTGTGATATGTATAGTCCTGAATCTAATACCATTTGGTAAGCTTCTAATGAGTCTCTATAGTTCTTTGGCTGACTAAGTCTTAAGTATTGTTCAAATTTATTCTCCAAGTTTGTGTGATTTTAAATAGTAAGGTTTAAATCTCAACAATTAAAAACATAAATCCAAAAATATCAGTTTTTATACAATAGACTTTAAACTCTTTCTTAACTATCTCAAGCCTTCTTATAGTCATGATAGTGTTCCTTATCAATCCTAGAAGACTTGCAAACAGTAAAGAATTACCTTTTATTCCAAAGTCTGAATTCTAACAACTTCTCAAACAACTCCTTATCATCATAATAGTGCTTCATATCAGTTCTATCTGACATATGACCAGTAAAGAAATTCGCATTGTCGCCAAACTCATTTCTCATTCTAGTTATATACTTTTTTCTCAATCCTTTCAACTGAACATCTTTTCCAAGTCCTACCTCATCTCTATAGTAACCAAATGCATTAGTCAAGTCATTTGCTAAAGTAAATCGCTTCTTTACCTCATCGCCAGCAACAATATGTCTATCTGAACCTTTATATTTCTCATATCCCATTTTCATTAAAAATTCCATTGTTGTCCGATAAAAATATTTAAAAAGAAGCCAGCAAAGCTGACTTCTTAAT
>JBBEBO010000043.1:0-6861 GCA_040882265.1 Brumimicrobium sp.
AGCTAATAAACTTATATTGTAAACATCTTTTGATAAATCATTAAAAGTGTTTGATGGGTTTTCATCATCAGAAAACACTGAATCCTGATCAAAGTCCCACATATATGAATTGGCATCTGTTGAAAGATTCGTAAAATCTATTGTGTTAGAGAACTCTGTTATATGATCTGGTGAAAAGCTAAAATCAGCTACTGGTGAATCTTCAATACAGATATAGTTTTCTTTTGTAATTGTTTCTGAACAACCTGAAGAGAGCTCTATAGTAAGCGTAATATCAAAACATCCAGAGCCATTAAAGCTGTGATTAATACTATCGCCATATCCAACTTCTCCATCACCAAAATCCCAATATGCTATTGCATCATCATATAATGACGTAACGTAAAAGTTTACTCCACTTGCTTCACAAACGACGTCAACATCTGAATAAAACTCACTTTCAATTTCTTCTAAAACAGTCACTAATACTTCATCTTCGGCACTACAACCATCTTTTGTTCCCTCAACAGTGTAAGTATTTGTTTCATTAGGATTAAAAGGCTGATTGTTTATGACACCATCACTCCACGTATATGTATCAGCTCCAGAAGCAGAAAGGGTAACATCATCTTGATAACAGATAACTTTATCATTTCCAGCTTCAACAATTGGGATCTCATTTACTTGCACTAAAACATCATCTGTTACAGTACACCCATTTAACTCACCCGTTAAAGTATAAATATTGGAACCAGCTGGTGGATTAAAACCAACACCATCAACAACACCATTACTCCATGAAATGTTTGCTTCATCAGGGTTTTCAGCATTTAATGTCACTTCTTCACCCTCGCATAACTCAATGTCATCACCAGCATCAATATTTGGCTCTCCAGGATTAATAAGGGTTACTACTGTATCGTTTATAAACGTACATTGCTGACAGGAAGAAAGGGTTATTTCAAAATTAGTGTAATCACCATCAGAAAGGTTTGTCATCACATATTCACCTTGTGAGTCAGTAGTAATAGTTGCACTGGAATTTCCATTAAAACTAAAGTCATAAGTTTCATTCGCTTCTAATCCAGTAAAAAGAATAGTTCCATCATTTATATCACACTCTGAGGGATTTGTTGATGAAAGTTGAAAATTGGGGAAATAAGCATCAATCGTAATCAGTTGATTCACTAAAGCTTCATTTCCGCAATCATCTTTAATACTATATGTTCTAACAATTTCTTCGCCATTGCAAGTATTCCCATTAGAAACATCTTGCACATGTGTTACAGTTGGGTTTAATGAACAATTATCTGACACATTTGACACACTTGCCACATCTGAAGACGGCACATTGTCAATACAATCTACAATTACATCAGCAGGTGCATCTCCTAATGGTGCTATTGTATCTTGAACATAAATCAATTGATCAGAAAAGAAAACATTTCCACAAGTATCTTCAACTGAATATGTTCTAATCCATTCTTCAGGACATGTTGAACCAATTAACACCTCGCTATCAAGTGTAAAGCTTAAAGAGTCAACAGCATCACCTGCTCCCTGTAAACTACCTCCAGCATTTAAAAATGCTTCTAAATCTTGATAAGGTTGTTGATTATTTATAGAACAATCAATAAAAAATGAATTTGGAGAGTCTATTCCTGTTAAACCAGTAGAAGAATTTGAAGTTACAGTTACTGATGCAGTATCACTACAGCCAATTGATGATTCAACAACAACATTGTAAGTTCCAGCACATAAATTTGTAGCTAAATTCGAGGTTTGATTTAACGAATTAAAGTTATTGTCAAACCACTCAAAGGTATATCCAGGAATTGAACCTGAAACCCCAACAATTGCTTCACCAGTACATCCACAATCAGAAGGTGATTGTTCTGATGCATTTAGCTGAAGGGGAACAATTGGAGTACAGTTATTATTAAATTGAGTAATGTAATTTGCGTTTTGTGCATTGTTGGGTTGACCAGGCGTTTGATCTTGACTTCCGCAGTTTGGTTGGTCAGCACAGCCAGCACTCCAATTTGATTGGAGGTTAGGATCTCCATCATTAAAATAATGAACAACATCGGTTCCGCTACCAGGGAAATATATTAAGTTATTTTGATTGTTTGATCCCCAACATACAGAAAACACTTCACAACCGTTTAAATCAACTATTCTCATACAATCTCCACCGTTTGCCATAGAAATATTCAACCAATTTCCACCTGCAGTCCATCCAGTAGATGGATATGAGCATGCAACAGATCCAGGCGTTGTTGCATTTGACTCAAATAAATTACTGGTTATTGGAGCGACTATGGCACAATTTCCATCATTAAGTGATAAATCGTCAGATGGAATTTCAGGATTTACCTGTCCTGTATTGTAAACAACTATAATTGTTCCCAGTGGTACACATGACCATAATGGATCATCAGCAAATCGATTTGCACCTGAAGCTATTCCTGCAGTGCCGTGATAACCACTATTATCATCAATAATCCAACCCCTAATGTCAATACATGGAGGAGTTGAGCTAGAACAGTTATAGGTGACACCTGTATCGGCAACAACGAACTCTACATATTCCATAGTGCCGGTTTCACCTTGAGAAACTTCATTTATAATAAGCGTTTGGGAAAAGTATTGAGTACTCGAAAACATGAGAAGTACAAGTACGAATATAAGTTTGGCAAAAAGTTGTATCAAACCTTTTAATTTTGATACAAAGTTCAACAAATAAAAGGGATCTCAAGTTAATAAATCATTAATTCTATTAACAAAATATATCAACTTTTACTTTAGTTCGACAAGGCGTTATAAATGGAAGACAAAACAAAATTTCGCTATCGAAAAAACTAGAAACCAAATAGAAAAAATATTCAAAGCCGAAACTATTTTTTAATTATTTTATGTGTAGTTGCCCCCTCTGTTGTTTTAACGCTAACAATGTAAGAACCTGGATTTAGCCTTGTCAACTCAATTTCCCTTGATTTTGAAAATAAAACTTCTTTTCCTAGTAAGTTATAAACTGATACCTCTTCAAAAATAGCATTATTGGTTTCTATATAAAGTTTGTCCTCTGTTGGGTTTGGAAACACATTAACTTCTGTATTAATTAACTTGTTATCATCAGTAGAAGTAACAGGGTTTTCACCATACACAATATCCAATACTGGTGCAAAATCTGGGTCATCTGTCCCAAAAAATTCAATCAGAGCAGCACTATTTTCTGGAGCTGAAAGTTTTATTTGTGTTACATTATTCACTGAAATATACTCCATCATTGCTTGTGGTAAATCTAGCCTTACCCAATGTTCATCATTGTTATTTCCAAAAATACAAGGTACACCTTCTTTATCTGAAGAATCATTTAAATCGACTGCTTCAATATCTTCTGAAGCACCAAAAGCCCCACTTTTAATTTCTAAAAGCATGCTATCATTAACAGGGTTGTTCCCAATCTGATTTTTTCTTCTTAAAAAGATACTTGCTTCTTCAACTTCGTAGTCCAAGTTTAAAAGTGTTTCAAAGTTTAAAATTGTTGAAAATGACTCTCCATTTTGTTCCCCAAGTATTAAGTCTTGAGAAATATTTCCTGCAGATGAAACTGAACCTGATTTGTTATCATTATTAGCGATAAAATATTTGTCTTCCATAAACAGTTTGTGATAATATTTCTGAGTATGGTAAGAAATCATGTCTTCATAGCCCTTAACAGAAAGGTGAAAACAATCTTTAGTGATCCCATAATTTCTCATTGCATTTTGAGGTGAAGGGTAGTCTTCAAAACCAATTGGTAAAGGAGCTGTAAATGCAGGGTAAGTTCCGAATGGAGCAACTTCTAAGGCATCATCTTGACCAAACGTGTACTGCATTAACCCAGTAATATTTACAAAATCTACTAATGTATCAGTAGCGTAGTAATTTTCAATGTCAGAAGAAAAATCATTAAGTAAGACATTGAGCATTTCATTATCTGGGAATTCCATCCCTTCCCACGTTCCATAAAAAGGGTGATCAGAAGGTGACCAAAAACCAGAAATTACTTCTTCAAAATTTGGATATACATAACCACTCCACAGAATTTTAATGTCGGGTTTAACTGATTTAATAAAATCAATTACAGCAATTAGACTATCTTTTACTTCAGACTTGAGTGAGTCAGTTTGTGCTTGTGAAAAAGATACTTTCCAACTACCCAAGACGTCATTCCCTCCTAAACTCAAGTGAACAACTTCTATATCTGGATTATTGTTAAGTTGATTTGCTATTTCATCTTGTTTTCCTTGTTCTAAAAAATCGTTTGTCTCAGCGCCATTTTCAGATAAAATAACATTTGTATAAAACTCAATATCTGAATGCCCCCAGTTATCAAAAACATTGTTAATGGTTCCATCTACTCCCATAAAAAAGGCCCAACTATCACCAACTAATAAAACTTTTTCTTTATCATTTTCAATGCATTGAGAATATCCAGAAATAACATAAATGAATATTAAAAAAGATGTAGTAGTAATTGATTTCATCATAAAAAAATAAGTTATTAAACCCCTTGAAGATAATATTATAGAGTAAATTTATCAATCTAAGGGTTTAAGTGTGTTCCCATTCTGTCTACTAATTTATGAGAAAATTGACGCATAACAAAGTTTTCTCTATACGATTATTTAACGCGGATCTCAATAATCTAAGAATAAGTATTTTACAAAAAAAAGGGAGGAACATTTATATCCCTCCCTTTTCTTTAAAAATAATTAGTGATTTTATCTTAGAACATTCACATGTCCGACCTCTACTTTTCGTTCATCTGTATATTTTGTTTTGAACTCTACCTTCCAAACATAGGTTCCTTCTTTTACAATTTCATTACTTGAAAGACCGTAAGTACCTCCCCATCCGATTTCAGTATTGTTTGATTCAAATATCAACTCACCCCATCTATTAAAGATGTATAATGTGTAATCTTGTGGATCAAACCCTGATGTAAAGACTGGTTTAAACGTTTCGTTAAAATCGTCACTATCTGGGGTGAATGTATTTGGAACAAAGAAAAGTAATTCTTCTTTCACTGGTATCACTGCAGATACTGTATCTGAACATCCAAGGTCACTATATGCAATCAACTCAACCACATAATCTTCTATATCTTCATCTATAGTGAACTCATGAAGAGGGTTTGTTGATATACTTGTTCCTCCATCTCCAAAACTCCAATCATATGTCGATGCTCCTACAGAAGAATTTGTGAATTCAGCTTCATTAATTACATTGGTCAATTCATCTGGTTCAGAACTAAAGTTCGCAATTGGATCATCTTCAATACAAATATAATCTTCAATTGTTGTTGTACTCACACAACCAGATGTGTTTTCAACTTCTAATGTAACATCATGACATCCCACCTCTGTAAATACGTAAGAAATATCACACCCTTCTATTTGAGTGCCATCTGCCATAGTGTAGGTACATGAGTTAACATCTCCTTCTGTAGTGTTTACAAAGTTTACTTCAAAAGGAGCACAACCAACCGTATTGTCTGCTTCAAATGTAACTTCTGGATTATTTACAACAACAACCTCTAACTCATCAGTGTTTTCACAACCTAAAGTTGTTCCAGTCACAGTATATGTTCCAGATGTGGTTGGAACAAATGAAACTCCATCTGTTACTCCGTTGTCCCACGAATAACTATCTGCTCCGCTTGCTGTTAAAATAACTTCCTCACCTTCACAAACTTCAATATCATTACCTGCATTAACGTCTGGTAGAGGATTTACTGTAACCGTTACAGCATCAGTTGAAACACAACCTGCTAATTCTGCAGTAACAGTATAATCTACAGTTCCTGTATTGGGTGTAAAAGCAACTCCATCATCCACGCCATTATTCCATGAAATATTCGCTCCATCAGGATTGTCTGCTGTTAAAGTAACATCCTCGCCTTCACATATTGTCTGATCTGTACCTGCATCTACTGTAGGAGCATTGGGGTCAGCTAAATTAATTGATGAGTTGTCTGTTTCATCACACATAGGGCAATTACTAGGGTTTATAATAAAATTAGAATAAGTTCCAGCTTCAAGTCCATTTATGATATATTCTCCTGCACCGTTTGTAGTAAATGAAATATTTGCTACTCCTGTACCTAAAGAAGGATCATCATATTGCAAGTCATAATCTGTATTTGGATCTAATCCACTTAAAGTAATCGTTCCATCTGCAAAACCACATTCTGTTGGATCTGTTGAAGACAAAGTAAATGTTGGCGTATATGAGTCAATGGTAATGGTTTGCTCTACTTCTATAAAGTTACCACAATCATCTTCTACTTGATACGTTCTTGTGATAACCTCTCCATCACATACATTCCCATCACTTACATCTCCTACATGTGTCACTGTTGGGTTTGCTGTACAGTTGTCCGCTGCATCTGTAACCACTGTTGGGTCGGCTGCTGGTACATCCGTTGCACATTCTACTGTAATTCCTGCTGGATTTGATGCTGTTGGATCTGTATCATCATTGATTGTGATTGTTTGATCTACTTCTATAAAATTGTTGCAATCATCTTCAATTCGGTAAGTTCTAGTAATGATTTCTGGACAGGTTCCGTTGTCTGAGACATCTCCAACGTGTGTAACTGTCGGGTTTGCTGTACAGTTATCCGACACGCCTGTTACATCATTGATGTCTTCTGCTGGCACATCGCCAATACACTGAACAGCTACATCTGCTGGTGCTGTGCCTGCTGGGTCAATGTCATCGTTAATTGTAATCTCTTGGTCTACTTCAATGAAGTTTCCACAGTCATCTTCTATTCGATAAGTTCTTGTAATAACTTCTGGACAGGTGTTTCCATCACTCGCATCGCCTACG
>JBBEBO010000044.1:0-6860 GCA_040882265.1 Brumimicrobium sp.
ATATGTGAGTGTCATCTGTTTTGTTTTTGATACAATCTGAGTATGAATCATTTTCTCCACTTTGAACAAGTTCATTGTTAATGTACCAATTATATGTTTCAATTAATGATGGACTGTTTATAGATGAATTTGAACTTAATGTCATACACAGTGGCGAGCATGATACAGTATTGTCAGCAGAAAAGACAACATTAGGTCGAGGATGAATAATAGTTGTTATAGCAGTATCATTTACACAACCATTATTAGTTGTAAGAGTAAGTTCTACGTCATAAGTGCCATCTGAATCATATGTATATATAGGGTTCACTTCATTTGAAGTATTGCCATCGTCAAAATTCCAGAACCAGTCTGTGATGTTGTTTTGAGTGGCAGCACTACTTACGTCTGAGTTGTCAGTAAATTCACTTTCCACATTTAAACAAACATTAGGCACAGAAAAGTTCGGTTGGGGAAGAGGGTAAACAACCGTTTCTTTATTTGTAGTGTCTTTACAACCATTATTTGTCTCCACAATTAATCTAATATCATATATATTTTCAGAGGAATAAGTGTGGAGAGGATTTTCTTGGGTAGAAGTGTTGCCATCACCAAAATCCCAGTCCCAAGTATCGATTACATCTCCATTCGACTCATCTAATTCAGAATTATCAACAAAAGTAGTTGCATCAGAATAACAAACAGTATCTACAATTATCTTCGCTCGGGGTTGTTTATATACAATTACCGTACTAGTGTCTTCTGTTTCACAATCGTTTAATTCGTAATGGACTATATAATTTGTTGTGTTGTTGGGGGAGACGCCTAATAAAGTAGCATTAGTAGAGTTGTCTATTTCCCACAAGTAATTTCCTCCAGGGTCAGATACTGTAGTGGATATATCAATGGTTTCACCGTCACAAATCGTTGTGTCAACTGCCTCAATTGTGGGAACATCTTTAACTGTAATACAAACTATATTTGAATATGAAGGCGTCCCGCATTCGCCAACTTCTGCCCTGAAACACGAGGTATTGTCGTTAATAGGAGGGGATTCAAAAGCATCATCCGTAGCTCCCGGAATGTCTGTCCAGGGACCTGTGGCATCGGGGGCAGACTGCCACTGTATAGTGTCATCTTCATAACCGACTAAAGTGAGGTCAACGGTTTCTCCTTCGCAAACTTCGTTGGTGTCTGCTTCTGCAATTCCTGCATCAGGAGATGGCTCTACATAAACTGTAATTGATTCATTGGTTGTCAGTTCACTACATTCTTCTGTGATTTCAACAGTGTATGTAGTTGTTTGTGTTGGACAAACGTTGATTTGTGAGTTAGTGGATCCAGTATTCCAATCATACGACATAACTAAACCGCAACCGCCACTAACACCAGCAGAGAGGGTTGTGCATTCTCCTTCACATATCGTGTCGTCTGCAGCATCTAAAAATCCTACAAGAGGGTCTGTAGTTCCAGGGACAGTAAATGTAAAAGCTGTAGTCCAAGGGCCGACTTGAGAATTATGATTTTCTCTAAACCTTACTTGATAGTCGATTCCGTCGCATAGGTCATCAAAAGACACAAACGATGAAGGGTACGCTTGTAAAATACAGTTTGGTTTTTGCATTTGACCAGATTGAAAAAATGGGTATGTCGTAAGTGGACCATAAAAACCAGGGTTAAAAGGAGCTCCGTTAAAGGTTTCATTGATACACCTTACCTCAATATCGAGCCAATACGCTGAGTTAGCACATCCCGCACCACATGTTAGTGGGTCTGAGGAATCTTATTGAGTGTGGCAGAGTTAAGCTGCTTATATATTGATTATCAATCAGATATTAAAATACGTCATTGGTAGCATTGCGAGAGGTCTTGGTTCGTTTATCCGGACACTAATCATATAAAATATACTTCCTCCTAAACACTTTAATCTTTTGTGTCCGTTTACAAAATTTTTATCACGAGGCTTAGTGCCAGAGTTGATCCTTACATGTTTGTAAAGTTAATTTAGTCTCCAACTTGCTGACCCAATAATTATTAAGTCAAAAAAAAGCCTTTTATCAATATTGATAAAAGGCTTTTTAAGTTAAAACTTATTAATCTCATCTTAAAAGAGTAACATGTCCAGATTTTTCATACCTTTTATCTGTTCTTTCCTCTTTAAATTCAATCTTCCAAACATAAGTGCCAGCATCTGCTTTCATACCGCTTGAAATACCGTAGGTTCCATCCCAACCTACTTGGTGGTTACGAGATTCAAATACCGTTTCTCCCCATCTATTATAAATGAAGAACTTAAAGTCCTGTGGTTCAAAGTTATCTGGAAACTCTGGACCAAAACGCTCATTAAATTCATCTCCATCAGGTGTAAACGTGTTTGGTACAAAGAATAATAGTTTATCATCCATGTTTATAAATGCATCCACAGAGTCTCTACAGCCTTCCTCTGTTAGTGCTAACAACTCAACTAAATAGTCTCCAGCAACAACAGGAAACTCAACTTTGACAATATCTTCGTTTGATGTTTCAAATTCGCCAAAATTCCAAAATACTGAGTCTTCGTATTCAGAAGTATTTGTAAACTCAATTTCTGGTTCGTAAACATCAGCATATTTTGGTGTGTTTTCAAACGAAGCTTTCGGATTATGGTAAACTGTTAACATTTCATCATACGCTAAACTACTTTCGCATCCATTATTACTTGTCGCCACTAGCTCCACATCGTATATGTGAGTGTCATCTGTTTTGTTTTTGATACAATCTGAGTATGAATCATTTTCCCCACTTTGAACAAGTTCATTGTTAAGATACCAGCTGTAATCATCTATTAATGAAGGATGATTAACAGATGAATTTGAACTTAATGTCATACATAGTGGTGAACATGAAACACTATCGTCAACGGAGAAATTAACATTTGGTATGTCAAACACGTTAACATTTTGCGTTATTGTATCACCACAAACACCACTTGCACTTGTAATGATAAGCGTAACGTTGTAATCGCCATCTTCAACATACTCATGTGTGGGATCTGATTCTGTGTTAATTGGGCTTCCATCATCAAAATCCCAATCTGTTGTTGCGTAATCTCCTGTAGACTCATCTGTAAACATTGTTGTTTCACCGTGACAAACATCTTCAAAGTTAAAATCAGCCACTGGTTGAGGATCTACCGTGATCGTCCTTGTAGAGTCACTATCACATCCATTTTCAGTAACGACAGTAAGCGTCACATCGAAATCACCAACATCACTAAATGAATGAATTGGATTTTGATCATTTGAGGTTGCACCATTATCATCAAAATTCCAGTTCCAAGAGTCAATGTTATAACCATCAGGTAAAGTGGTTGCATCTTCAAACTCACTTGGCACGCCTAAACAAAGCGGAAATACTGAAAAATCAATATCGGGATTAGGGTAGATCTCAACCATCGCAGAATCTCTATTGTTACAATTAGGATGATCAATATCTGTAATTTCTACCCAATATAAACTCGTTGTATCAACATCGTCTAATTGTGGTGTTTCATCACCAGTACTCCATTCGTAATCAAAATTACCAGAACCTCCTGAAGTTGTTGGAACTAAATCAATCTCTGTTAAACCACAAATTAAAGTGTCTGCGTCTAATTCTACTTGCAAATCAGAATATATAGTTATTGATGCAGAACAAGTATCACTCAGTCCATCAGTATATATTACATTATAAGTTTGTTCGTTTCCATCTAAGCAAACATTCGTGTCTGCTACATTTTCAGAACCATCTGCTCCCCAATCATAGTAGAAAGTTCCGCAATTAGTACCAGTAACGTAAATATTGTCAAGCCCCCAGTGGTCAAATGTAGCACCACTACCTACGTCTTGAAACCATCTAAATCTCGTGCTATTAGTTTGTGCAGCAGCTGGAATATTATAACAGTATTGGTTCCATTGTGTTAATTGTGGATCATACCCTCCATTTGGTGGATGGTATTGAATATTTACCCAAGTAGCACCACCATTTGTTGAATATTGTAGATAAACACCTTCAGTGGCTAAATCTGGGCCTTCACAGTTACCAGGTCCACTCTGGGTAGCGTATTTCATTTCAAAACAAATTTCACCCCCACAAGAAACATTATAATCTACCGTTTCCATTTCTCGTGGTTGTGTCCCCAAACCAAACCATGCAGCAGCACTTCCATCAGGAGGTGGTCCGCATGGGTTAGAATATAGCACAGTCACATTAGAAGACCATCCTGGCCCTAAAGAGTTATTGTTAAAATTAGACTCCAATAAAGGTACATCGTCTTCACCAATTGCTGATAACGTAAAACAATCACCACAATCAGTTGTGTCTGAAGGCAATGATGAGTCAATGCTTAATTGGCATAACTGTGCATTTAACTGATGAGATGATATAAATAATACCACAAACACAACAGCTCCAATAAATCTCTCAAAATTTTTGCTGTATGTCATTTTTCTCTTTTGTAAAAACATAATTTTTTTGTTTAGTCTTATTCCTATTTGTAAAAAAAAACTTCAATAATTTATTGAAAAATTTACAATTTCCCAATGTTTAAGTAACAACGCTTACTAATCCATTAAGGTTGCGTCTAAAACATGTTAAATAATAACGATTTATGATAATTTATCAAAAAAAACACTTTTAGTTTAAATTTCAACGAATTTCATTATTTTGATTTAATTTTTGAACAAGTATTTAACACTTATATATTGCTAGATAAACTTCAAATTGAAAAAATCATAAATATAGAATTTTAAATGCGTTTGCCCTGAAGAAAACGTTGAATCGTTATTATAATCATTGATCTCAAAAGTATAATACAATGATTATCATTAATTAATAATAAACTTAGGGTTTTCCCTTGCCATCAAAATTAAATAACACCCTAATTTTGAAGTGAATCAAAAAACAATGCTTATGAAAATAGTATTTATAACAGTAATTACATTTTTAGCATTGCATACTCATGCACAGAAAGCTACTGTTTCAAGTGGTGGTGACATAAGTGGTACGGATGGAAGTGTTAGTTATACTGTTGGTCAAATCGATTATCAATATGCTTCGGGCTCAAATGGTGATGTTACTGAGGGAGTTCAGCAAATTGAAATTGACTCGATCACAGGGTTAAATGAAAATCAAACTAATATTGAACTGAACGCTTTTCCAAACCCCGCTTACGACCACATAGTAATTGAAACAAATGCGCCTTCAGGGTTTGAGAATGTAAGCTATAATATGTATGACAATCAAGGTCGGTTGGTAAAAGAAGGGAAAATCTCTTCTTTTGAAACATCAGTAGATGTATCAGATTTAATTAAAGCCAACTACTTCCTTAAAGTCACAAAAGAAAATCAATTAATTAAAACATTTAAAATCGTAAAAAACTAAAATTATGAAGAAATTAATAACAACATTAATAACTGTTTTTGTAACAAGTGTATTTATATATGCACAAAGTCCGGATAGGATGAGTTACCAAGCAGTAGTAAGAGATGGTAATAATGACTTAGTATCAAATGAAGATGTAGGAATGCAGATAAGTATTCTTCAAGGATCCTCTTCTGGAACCGAGGTTTACGTCGAAACTCAGACGCCTACAACCAATGATAACGGATTAGCTACTTTAGCAATCGGTGATGGAACAGTTGTAAGTGGAGATATATCCACTATAGACTGGGAAAATGGTCCTTATTATATCAAGTCTGAAATAGATCCAACTGGAGGCACAAACTATACTGTTTCTGGCTCAAGTGAATTGTTAAGTGTACCTTATGCGCTTCACGCTAAAACAAGTGGAGGAGGAGCAACAGGGACTGCAGGTGGAGACCTTACGGGGACTTACCCAAACCCTTCAGTTAATGATGAGGCAATTTCTACTAATAAAATTGAAGACGGAGCTGTAACTGGCGCTAAGATTGACCAAATGGGTGCTGCAAACGATGATGTTCTTGGATGGGATGGTACTGAATGGTCACCAATGGCTCAGTCTGGAAGTAATTGGACTGTTGATGGTAGTGATATCTACTATGATACAGGGAATGTTTCTATCGGTACAAATTCTAACCTTGGATCTAGACTACGTGTGGATGGTGACGGAACACAAAGAGTTATGCGCATTAGAAGTGGAACACTAACCAAATTATTAATTGAAGCCGATGGAGGTGTTTCTATAGGTTCTGGACTGACAGCTGCACCCGCAGATGGATTATTAGTAGGTGGCGAGACTGTCTTGGACTCAAAATTATTAGTAGAAGGCGAGTCTATCTTTGATTCAAGAGCGGTTCTCAATGATAATGATATTGACTCTGTAAACATTCTAAACTTTAGCGGAGATGGAGGTGAGTCTCAAATTAATTCTGGAGGATGGGATCAAATGGATTATCGTGCTGATGATATTTTATGGGGTCACAGATTTTATGTAGTAGGTGATGAAAAACTGCGTATTCGTGACAATGAAGTTATAGTTTATGACGACTTTAGTGTTAACGGAGCAAAAAACTTCAAGATTGATCACCCTGCTGATCCAGAGAATAAATATTTATATCATGCAGCTATCGAAAGTGATGTTCCTTATAACAAATACTCTGGTAACATAACTACTGATGCTAATGGTGAAGCTACTGTTGAACTTCCAGAATATGTTGAATTAGTGAACAAAGATTTTCGTTATAATCTAACAGTAATTGGAACTTTCGCTCAGGCAATTGTTGGTGAAGAGGTAAGTGGAAATAAATTTCTAATTCGCACCGATGAACCAAACGTAAAAGTTAGCTGGGAACTTACTGGAGTTCGAAATGATCCATATATGCAACAAAACCCTTACCAGACTGAGGTTGATAAAGAAGGTGAAGAAGTTGGCGTTTATATGA
>JBBEBO010000045.1:0-6730 GCA_040882265.1 Brumimicrobium sp.
CTGTGAAGTTTTTCATAAAAGCCTCTGTCTTTTGACATTTCATCAAGTTTATTTTGGTTTTCTTCGGCTTTCAGTTTTAAACGATTTTCAATTGAGTAAAGTTCATTATTATGAATAAACCATTCTCCAGACAAAAAATCAATACACCTTCTATTGTTACCCATAAACAAAATATTTCTCTGGTTATTTAAAACATTTCCAGTATCCAGGCTTTCGCCCAGCCAGTTAACTTTATCAGGCAAAGGAATATCATATTCATCTCCAATAAGATTCATAATACTAGGCGGTAAATCCATTTGTGAATTCACAGCGCGAACTCTTTTCGCCCTCATTAATAATGGTGAATAGACCAACATAGGAACCCTGTATTTTTCAATGGGATTATCCTGTGGAATGTCACCCATCATGTGATCGCCAAATATAAAATAGATCGTATTATCATGTGACTCTCGCTTCATTCTCTCTTTAAAATATGCCTTTATTGCATCGTCAGTGTATAACATTGTTGCAAAAGGCTCAATGTATTTTTGATTTTTTTCCTTCGACTGTTGAGAAAGTTGATTGTTCGATTCAATTATTTTTCGAGCTAAACTAGTATAGTGTTCTTTTTCCTCGATCATAAATGGATAATGCATTGACAAAGTAAGAATAACATCTAAGTATGGACGATTTCGATTCATGCTATCACTATATTTTATTACATTCTTAAATAGCTCCCTATCTCCCACTCCGAATGGAACAGGGTCAATTGACGTCTTAACGTCTTTGCCTTTATAATTGTATTCTTTGCGGTCAAAAATAGGATCAAAACCTTCGTGATTCATATATAAATCCATGTGGTCAAAGCGCGCATAACCACCATAATAAAAAGCTCCTTCATAATTATTTTCAAACATCCAGTTTGCTAGAGAAATATGTGTAGGAAAGCTGCTATTCGAGTTGGAAAATCCTTTTTTCCCATGAGGTAAAGAGCCTACAACATTTGGTAAAACAGAAAATGTTCGCTCTCCTGTTGCCAACATATTTTCAAAATAGATAGAATGTTCTTCTAAAGAATCTAAAAAAGGGGTAAAACTAATTTCATCCGCATTTTTTCCACTATACGAAGAAGATAAACTCTCTACTATGATAAAAACGATGTTTGGCGGTGTTTCTTTTAAATCAAAAAAGGGAGCTAACGTGTTCTTGTTTGATCGTTTATGAATGAAAGGAAATTCTTGATTAATAAAGGCTTTATTCTTTTCCAATTGCTGGTATCGAACAATTGCCTTCTCATAACTAGATAGATTTTCATAATTACTTTTTTCAAGTAAGCTGGTAATAAGGAAGTAGGTTTTATTTTGAATTAAATCTCCACTTCTGTACCCTTCACCCGCTTGCTTAATTTGAAAACCAAAAGAAATTGCGCCTACAGAAGCTACTAAAAAGATAACTGCTATAAGGTTAAACAACTTATTATTTCTAAAACCCCGAAGGAAAAGGAAGTAAACAAAAGGGGGGAGTAACAATAGTAAGTAGTACCACTTAAAAATCACAAAATTACTTGCTATCATACCCATTTGATCAGGGTCAAACTCAAATAATGTTGAACCAATCGGCTCTAATGTTATCATAAAGTAATAAAGAGAAGCAAGCTGAAAAACTATCAATAAACTTAAAAATATATTAATCACTCTGAAAATCCATTCTTTAGTAACAAAAAAATAGAATACAATCAATAAAAGTGCTAAGATCGATGTGAAAAAAAATTCATTTATGATGGAGAGGAACCAGTAATAAGCTGAGTTATCAAAATAGTGTTGCTCAAAAAGAAGGTAAAACCCAATTGATTGAAAAAGAATTGAAGTAAGAAAAAATGCAATGAGTGATTTGCCAGTTTTTTGCAACCCAGACTTGAATATAATTGCTATATCACTTTTATTTGGCATCCATTCAACTTAATTATCGATTTAAAAGATAAAAGACATTAAGACCAAATTTAGTCTTAATGTCTCAATTTTATACCATTTAAATATCTAAGGACAAATCTACCAAATAATTTCGTAGGGCAATCTTGCCTGAATTCCAGTGTAATTTTCTAATGATTTAATTCTTTCGTACAACTTCATCATTTCTTGTGGCATAGAAGAAGTTGCTGTTGTTTCAGACTCATCTTCAAAAGCTTCTACAATTTCCATCCATGGTTTCTTTTCAACTTTCGGGAAGTATTGAACAAGTGGCTCTTCAATGCTTGCTTGTTCAGCTGCATAGTCAATGGCATCTTGAAGTCCGCCTATTTCATCTACCAATCCTTTACTAACCGCATCTTTACCTGTCCAAACTCTGCCTCGTGCTATTGCATTTACTTGGTCTTTTGACATATTTCTACCATCGGCAACACGTTCTAAAAACTCATCATAGATAAAATCAACTTCATCTTGAATTAAAGCATATTCTTTATCAGTTAACTTTTGGTTTGTCGAGAGTACAGCATGTGGATTAGTAGTAACCCTATCGAAAGTAAGTCCAAGCTTATTTTCCAACATGGCTCCAGTGTAAGGAATTACACCAAAAACACCAATAGAACCTGTAATTGTTGTAGATTGAGCAAAAATTCTATCAGCGGGTGCAGCAACATAATATCCTCCCGAAGCTGCAACATCTCCCATTGAAACTATTACTTTCTTTTCTTCATTAGCCAACTTCACTTCTCGCCAAATTTCATCACTCGCTAAAGCACTCCCTCCAGGACTATTAACTCTAAAGACAATTGTTTTAATATCCTTGTCGCGACGAGCTTCTTGAAACAGTTTAGTTATTCTTTCACTACTCATGCCTTCACCTTTAGTTACAACTCCTCCTTCAGCTACGATAACAGCGATATTGGCTGTTTTACCATCAGCTATAGATTGATTGTTCTTAAATTTCTTTTGTGCATATTTTTCAAAGTTCTTAAACTCTATGTTTTCGGGATTTGAAACATCAACTTTTTCACCAATTAAAGCAATCACTTCATCTCGGTATTTTGTGTCATCAATGAGCTTGTATTTTACAGCGTGAGAAACTCTACGAATCAAACTGCTATCAGCATATCTATTTAACTCATCTACAGTTAAATCTTTTTCTTCTCCAATTTCTTTACAAACATCTGTCCACATACTATTTAAGTAGCGAGAGACTTGAATATGACTTGAGTCACTCATTTCTGTTAGAAAGAAAGGCTCAACAGCACTTTTAAAATCATTGTTTGAACCACGAACAACTTGCATTTCTAAGTCGAGTTTATCAAACATACCTTTAAAAAACATCAATTCAGTTCCCATTCCTAAAAACTCAACCATTGAAGAAGGAAAACCATAGCTTTCATCAGCAGCAGAAGCGATATAATATTGCTTAAGAGGAACAGCTTCTCCTCTATGGTATGCGATTACAAACTTTCCGCTTTCTTCAAATTTATTAATAGCGTTTCTTATTTCAGTCGCAGTAGCATACCCACATCTTGCATTTTCTAATTCTAAAAAGATCCCACTAATATTATCATCATCTGCAGCATAGTCAAGTCCATATAAAAGGTCTGCTAATCCGACTCTATTAATTATGCTTAATGTACTTGGGTTTAAGTCTGATTTACTTACCTCACCAATATCTCCCTCTAGGGTCATATGAAGCACTGTTTTGGGTTTAACCGAATATGCAGGTTTTCCACTAAAAAAACTTCCTAATATAATGGCAAAAATCGCTCCTATTACGATTAATAATACAAAACTTGCAGTTAAACTTGGCCAAAAAACTCGACCGAATGATACTTTTTTCTTTTCCATAAAACAAATATGTAATTTTGAACTTGTAAATGTATGGAAAAAGCGCTTAATCTTTTCAAGGTTAATTACAAAAGGCTTAAAATTTACGTAATAGGCAAATATGGATTACAATCAACAAAAAGAAAATGAACTTTACTTAAGCTTAGGAAGCAATATCGGTGATAGAAAATTGAATTTAAATCGAGCAATCGATTATTTAAAGGAAAATTTTAATTGTTCAATACAGACTTCATCAATTTATCAATCCACAGCTTGGGGATTTGAGAGTGATTCTTCTTTTCTAAATATGTGCGTGAAGATTGAAACAACTTTTCCACCCACTAAAATTTTACAAAAAACACAGTCTATTGAAAATAAAATGGGAAGAATTCGGGATGAAAGTGGTAAATATATCGACAGAATAATCGATATTGACCTACTTTTTTATGGAAATAGACAAATAAACACAAAAAAAATAAAAATTCCTCACCCCCTAATTTACGACAGAAAATTCGTTTTAATACCACTTTTAGAGATCGCGCCAAACCTCATAGATCCTAGCACTGGAAAGGGATTAGGTGTTTTAAACAAGCTAAGCAACGATAAATCTAAAGTAATATTGTATTCAAATTAATTACAAACAATTTTATTTTAAATGAACTTCTTTTTTTAAGTGCTAAAAAAAATCATTATTATTGCATTCGTAAATAAGGAAGAACTAATAAAATGATAATGAAAAAACAAGGTATCAAAAGTTTAGCATTTATTGCTGCGGCTGGTATGATGACTACTAGTTGTGATCTAATTAAAGATTTAGATTATGCAGTCACCCCAGACCCACTTGAAATGCACGGAGACAGCGTGAAAGTAAAGGTAGACATTACTTTCCCAGAAAAAGGAATCAAGAAAAAAGCGTATGCAGAAATCACTCCAGCTATTGGATCACATGCTCTTAAGCCTATAACAGTTGTTGGTGAAAAAGCTACAGCTAATGGTACTGTTATCCCTTACAAACCAGGAGGAAAAGTTGTGTATGAAGATGTAATCGCTTATTCTCCTGACATGGAGGTGTCTGAACTAACTATTACTGGTAAAGTTTTTAAAGGAGACAAAGAGAAAGGGGAAATTGAAAAAACTAAAATTGCAGACGCAACAGTTGTGACTCCATTATTAGTGAATAAAGATTTCCGTGTAATTTTTTCAGCTGACGAATTTAAGCGCGTAACAAACGAACAACAAGTAGCGGAAATCAACTATTTGAAAGGTCGTTCTGAAGTACGTACAACTGAAATGAGAGATCAAGACATTAAAGACATGGAAGCTTTTATGGCTGGTGCTCAAAAAAATCCAAAAATTGAAATCAAAGGAGTTAACATTACTGCTTTTGCTTCTATTGAAGGTGAAGAAGATAAAAACAACACACTTTCTAGTGATCGTGCAAGTTCAGCTAAAGAGGCTACAATGAAAGTTGCAGCTAAGAAAAAAGTTGAAAACGAAGCTGGACAAGATGATGCGAATTACTCTACAGTAGGTAAAGGTGAGGACTTTGAAGGATTTAAAAAGACGCTTCTTGCTTCTGATATGGAGAAATCTGAAAAAGATCTTATCCTTAACATATTAGACATGCAAAAAACATCTGCGGCACGTGAACAAGCTATGCGTGATTTAGGGAAAACATTTACATACTTAGATAAAAACATATTCCCTCATCAACGTCGTGCAGAAATCGTACTTAACTACGAATTGACAGGATTTACAGATGAAGAATTAGTATCTCTTTCTAAATCTAATATAGATACATTAAATATAGAAGAGATCTTATTTACTGCAACTTTAACAGATGATTTAAACGAAAAAATGCGTCTCTATAAAGAAGCAGCTCGTATGTTCCCAGAAGATCACAGACCAGTTAACAATATTGGTTCAGTTCTTTACATGCAAAACAAATTGAGTGAAGCAAAAACTCAGTTTGAAAAAGCGAACGGAATTAAAGGAAACCCAGTTTCTAAAAACAACTTAGGTGCTATCGCTGGTGTTAATGGTGAGCGTGAAAATGCTAAATCATTGTTAGAAGAAGCTGCAGGTGCTGGAAGCGAGGTTTCTTATAACCAAGGTATTCTTGCAATTCAAGATGGTGAATACGAAGATGCTATTTCAAACTTTGGAGATGAGGAAACTTACAACAAGGCTTTAGCTCTTTTATTGAGCAAAGACGAAGGATCTGCTGAATCTACTATAGAAGAGTCGGAAGATGCTGAAACAGCTCGAGGATACTACTTAAAAGCGATCATTGGAGCTCGTCAAGACAAATTGGATGCAATTGTTTCTAATTTAAAAGATGCTTTTGCTAAAGATGCTTCTTTAAAAGAGAAAGCAGCAAAAGATCGTGAGTTTATCAAATACTTAGATAATGCTTCTTTCACAGCAATTGTGAAATAAATTAAAGCATATAATTTTTTAAAAGGCTGTTCGTTTTACGAGCAGCCTTTTTTTTTATGAAATAAATCATATCAATTCTAGTGCCCGACATAAATTGAGACCTCTCATTTCATTACCAATGACGTTTTTACTATGTAATTGATAATCAATACTTAAATAACTTGGCTCTGCCACACTCAATAAGATCCTTCACTCGATTATTAGTGACGAGTGACATAGTGACGTCATCTCGTCGAACGAGATTTAGTGACGAATTTACCGAATCCGTCGGCACTTTGTGTAGGGCGTGTATTGCGTGATTTTTATATCAAGTAGGGACGCACGGCCGTTCGTCCCTACTTCAACAATCAACGTCATTTTAATTTATGCTGTTTTTTAAAAAAGTTAAATCTCGAGGTGACGCAAAGTAAGTAGTGTGGTTCGAGGTCGTGGGCTTCAGCCGTAAAATAAAGGAAACGCCACAGCTCTAACTAAGTGATTACACTTAAAACGCCAAAATACATACAAAATCA
>JBBEBO010000046.1:0-1184 GCA_040882265.1 Brumimicrobium sp.
AGCTTTTAAACAGAATGATAGCCCATTCACCAATTACTTATAAATCAATTAAATGTAATCCGACTTAAATGGATAGCCCTATTATCTTATTAATATCTAAATCAAAATTTCACCCCTTCCAATGACCTCATATTCTCCACTTAAAACTACAAACTCACTCACTAAAGTACATTCAAAACTCCCGCCTCTTCGGCTCAACTGTCTAGACTTTAATTCAATCTTATTAAGTTGTTCGCTCCAGTAAGGCACTAGAACAGTATGAGAAGAACCAGTGGCGTGATCCTCTAGTTGAAGTACTTTTGGAACTAGAGTTCGACTGACAAAATCTACTTCGTCCCCCTTTGCTGTAACAGCGTATCCAAATGGTGGTAATTGTTTTAAAAGATCAAAATTCGGTTGCATGTTTTTTAAATCTGATTCTGATTTTAGTACAACTATATTTTTGTCATTTGTTTTATAATGCTCAAGAATTTTAACGCCTAAAGCTTTCTCTAAACCATCAGGTGCAGGTGTTTTTGAAAAACTTCCTTTTGCTAAACGCGAGTATATTTTTGAACCTGAAGTTTTACCACTTACTTCTCCATTTGAGTAATGAAAAATTGGAATGGGTTCGTTTAATGTATCAAAAAGAGCTACGGCTGCCATTGCTCCATGTCCGCATAATTGGATCTCAGAATCGGGAGCAAACCAACGAATATTCCATTTTTCATCCGTTTTCCAAATAAAAGTTGTTGCGGGTTGGTTAAGTTCGTTTGCAATGAGTTGCATTTTTTGAGAACTAATCTCAGTTTCAAGCTGAACAACAGCAGAAACATTTCCCAAGATGTTTTTTGAACGTTCACTAAAAACGCTGATCAACCAAAACTTTAACTTTTTCATGATTCTAAAATAAATTAATTAAATCATATTACTAGGGATTAACATCACCATTATTCTAACAATTATGTATAAAATAAGAGCTTGTTGTAAGTAAATGACATTATTTCAGAGAACTATACTGTTGAATAATTATGAATAACTTTTTTCTTATCCAAGCTAGGTCACAAATTGTTTATCCCTTTACTTTTGATGTATTAAAATCACTAGTCGCGCCACCCTACTTATCTTGCGTCACCTCGAGATTTAACTTTTTTAAAAAACAGCATAAGTCGAAATGACGCTGATTGTTGAAGTAGGGACGAACG
>JBBEBO010000047.1:0-6514 GCA_040882265.1 Brumimicrobium sp.
TCAGTACATAATAAAAATACGTCATTGGTAATGAAATGAGAGGTCTCAATTTATACCGGACAATAGTGAATTTAAATCAAAAAAATTATTGTCCTTATAGAAAAGTTTATTCAAAATCCACTCCCCTCACCAACAAAACCTCCCAAACAATAACCACGACAAAAAACAACATCATAAATTAGGATGTAACTTTAAAAAGTCTATGATTAATACCTCATACAAAGAATAGAGGTATTTATTAAAGAACAAGCAAGTCTTTTTAAGGCTTTAAACAAGAATCCTTTCTAAAATCATATCTTTAACAATAATTCAATTTCTGAATAAATTAGTTTTTTTTTTCTAATATTTTTATTTATTCTTGCATTTCTAATTTAAAATTTTACTATACCTATATAGCGTAGTTAATTCTTGGACACAAAGTTTAGTAATAACTTTATTAAAAAATATAATAATTATGTTAAATCACCTTGATAAATAAGACATTTCATTTAATTTTTTCAAGCAGATTAGACAACCAAAACTCTCTAATTAACTTTTTAGATCCACCCCCCTCACCAACAACATCTCCCAAATAATCACCACAATAAAAAACACCGTCATTACCCAAGAAGTGACACTAAAAAATTCAATTGCGGATAAATTAAACCTATCTACAATTTGAGGAAATAGACCGAAAAAAAACAATTGAATAACTGATGTAGCTACTCCAATCCAGAAAAACCACCTTAACTTATTGATTACCGAAGGAATCATTGAAATGGTTGAAGCGATAAAGTTAAACATTAACCAAGGTGCTATAGCTGATGCGATTTGACCAGCGAGTTTCCATTCTGAACCGAATACAAAGACGAATAATGGCTCTCCCCAAAAGAAAACAATTCCAAATGGAAGAATTGAAAGTAGAAAAAGTACTGAAACCGTTTTTTTTAACAAAGGATAAATTGATTCGTTTCTTGCGAATTTTTCAGAAGCTTTCTGGTATAGAACCTGACCAATTGAAGTCCCTATAAGAAGTAAAGGAATCTTGAGCATTTTAAAAGACAAATCGTAAGAACCAAATAGACTTGTGCTTAAATAATAAGTTAGGAAAAATGCAATTAATAATTCGCGTGCAGTGTCAATTAAAGTATGTGGGAGGTTAACTCTTGGAAACTCTTTGTATTTCTGCGACAGGACATACATTTTTGCTCTAGACTTAGAAAAGGAAGGAGTTCGTTTGTTTAAAATATAATCATAAATATAAAATGAAACACCTGCGATTGTACCTATAATTGTGGAAAGTATTAACCCCATTACTCCAAATCCAAGCAGTCCCGTGATTAACTTTAATCCATTTGAAGCTACTGAAGTTAAAACGCTTGAATAGGAAATAACTTTAAATGCTTTTGTTCGAATTGCCCAATTAGTACCTATGTTTTTAAAAATCATAAAGAAAGTAGCAACGGCAACAAGTAATACAAACAGCAATGTGTAGCTCTCTAACCCTGTAAATAGCCAATAAAGCAACCCAAAAAACAAAGCTCCAAAAACGGTATAAAAAGAGATTTTTAAAGAAAGACGGAAAAGTTGAAAAGCGTGATTGTCATTTTTGGGCAAAGGCAAAGTTAGTTCGTACCTCGCCGTTCCTAAAGCTGTTAAAAAAGCTACTATTCTCAAGAAAACTCCAATTTCCCCAAAGTCTTCAGGAGTGAACAAACGTGTTATTAAGGGCGTTACTGCATAACTGACAACCTGAGCAATAACAGTACCCGACGTGAGTACCATTACAGATCTTAAAAATTCAGATTTTATGTTTAATCCTTTTAACATTTGAACAATTAACCGTTTGCTAAATTAAAATATCTAAATGTCTAAAGCTATCTATTTCTTATATTTTCGTCATTCTTCACACCAAACAGCCAATTCATTTCCAGACGGATCAGAAAAATGAAAGCGCTTCCCTCCAGGGAATGAAAATATATCTTGCGTTATCTTTCCATTTTCTTGAATAATTTTTTCTTTGATAATATTGAGGTTATTGTGATAAAGCACCACTAAAACACCTTTTTCAACTACTGCTTCAGATTTGTGAAATCCACCTTCTATTCCAGCATTTTTGAAAGAAATATATTCTAGACCGTAACTCGTAAACTCCCAACCAAAAACACTATGATAAAACTTTTCAATTTCTTCTAAGTCTATAGCTTTAAACTCTATGTAATTTATATGATTGTTTTTCATCTTTTTACTGTTTTTAATTACATAAGGCTTCGCTTGTATTCATAAACTTGATGTAAAAAAATAGCAAGCCATTATGACTTGCTATTAGCTCTTATATAATTCTTAATTTTTTAAACTCTTTTGATCTTATTTAGCATAATTTACGGATCGTTTTTCACGAATCAACGTAACTTTAACCTGACCAGGGTAAGTCATTTCAGTTTGAATTTTCTGTGAAATTGCAAAAGACAACTCATCCGCTTTTAAATCTGAAACTTGTTCACTTTCTACAAGTACACGTAATTCTCTTCCTGCTTGGATAGCATATGCTTTAACAACTCCGTCATAACCAAGTGCTAAATTTTCAAGGTCTTTGATACGTTTGATGTACGATTCAACAATCTCTCTACGCGCACCTGGTCTTGCTCCAGAAACAGCATCGGCTACTTGAACGATTGGTGAAATTAACGTTGTCATTTCTATTTCATCGTGGTGAGCACCAATTGCGTTACAAACATCTGGTTTTTCACCAAATTTCTCAGCCAACTTCATACCTAAAATAGCGTGAGGTAATTCTGGCTCATCTTCTGGTACTTTACCAATATCATGAAGAAGTCCAGCTCTTTTAGCAAGTTTCACGTTTAACCCCAGTTCTGCAGCCATGATAGCACACATATTAGCTACTTCCCTACTGTGTTGTAATAAGTTTTGACCGTAAGAAGAACGGTATTTCATTCTCCCAACCATTCTTGTTAACTCTGGATGTAAACCATGAATCCCTAAATCGATACAAGTTCTTCTTCCTGTTTCTGCAATTTCTTCTTCAAGTGATTTTCTAGTTTTAGCAACAATCTCTTCAATTCTTGCTGGGTGAATTCTGCCATCAGACACCAACTGATGCATTGCTAAACGAGCAATTTCTCTTCGAATCGGGTCAAAGCAAGAAAGTAAGATTGCTTCTGGCGTATCGTCAACAACGATTTCAACTCCAGTAGCTGCCTCTAGGGCTCTAATATTTCGCCCTTCACGACCAATAATTCTTCCTTTAACTTCGTCTGAATCTATATTAAACACAGAAACCGAATTTTCAACGGTTTGTTCGTGAGCTACACGTTGAATCGATTGAATGATTATTTTCTTCGCTTCTCTATTGGCATTTAATTTTGCTTCGTCAACAATGTCTTTAATATGTGCCATTGCATCAGTACGTGCTTCATCTTTTAATGCTTCCATCAACATCTTCTTCGCATCTTCAGGATCCATTCCTGAAACACGTGAAAGTTCTGACACACGTTTTTGTTGTGTTTTGTCGAGCTCTTGTTGTTTAACTTCAATTAAAGCAACTTTATCTTCTAGCGCTTTCTTCTGAGAATCAATAGATTTTTCCTTACGGTTTACCTCTTCAATTTTTTGAGAAAGACTATTCTCTTTATTCTTAGTTCTGTCTTCAGCAGATTGAAGCTTGCGTTCACGATCCTTCATCGATTTTTCGTGATTCTCTTTCAGTTGAAGAAACTTTTCTTTCGCTTGAATGATCTTATCCTTTTTAATTGCTTCTCCTTCGCTTTCTGCTTCCTTTAGCAATTGCTCTTTTCTTTTCTTGAGGAGTACATTTTGTACTATAACAGTCACTACCACACCAGCGACTACACCCACGCCTATACCTATAATTAAATCCATAGTTTTTATTTAAAAAAAAATCCCACACGCCTAGAACAAATGTTCTAAACAAGTGGGAAACCGTTTATATTAACAGAATATATCTTAAACCTCTATACTGTCAGACAAGCGTTTTAGCTCATTTAAAAGTTCTTCACTTACATTATCTCCTTTAGGAGAGCTTGTTTTGTTGGAACGCGTTGCCAACTGTAAAGCTGTCATTGCCAATAAATCCTGCATATCTTTTACTGCATAATTCTCTTGAAGTCTTTTAATACTGTTGTTTATTCCGTCTACAGCTTCTCGCACAACTTCCTCCTCACCTTCATTAATTGTGAGCGGATAGTTTCTACCAGCAAGAATCACTTTTATCGACGTTTTACCCATTACAGTTATTGTTTCAATCGTCCTATACAGTCATCAATTTCCCTTACAAGTGCGTCAATTTGAGCGTTTTGCTCTCCACTATTTGAACTTTGTGGAGCTTCAATCTCAGTTCTCTGCATCAATTCGTCGTACTTTTCTCGAAAATCATTAGCTTCCATCTCACGTTTCTTCAGCTTCTCTGCTAATAAATCAATTTCCGATTTTAAAGCAACATTTTCCGTTTTCACATTCTCCATAGAAGACCGCATTTTAGCGATTTTACATTCAATTTCTGATATGATTTTACGAACTTCTTGCATATTTAAATATCGACGATTACAAATGTAATATTCGCTGGATTATAATCCAATTATTTTAAAGTTATTTTACACATGAAATGTTAATTTTGTCGACATGTACATTAAACAGTTAACCAGAACAATTATCGCAACATTCGTTTTTTCTACAAGTGTTTTTGCGCAGAAGTTGGATTATAAGGATTATAATTTTCATCCTCCTTTAAAAATACCGATGGTTTTAGCTGCAAACTTCGGTGAGTTAAGGAGTAATCATTTCCATACAGGAATTGATTTTAAGACAAATCGGCAAACAGGTTATGACATTTACTCAATTGACGATGGTTACATTTCACGTATAAAAGTATCACCTTATGGCTATGGACATGTAGTTTATGTTGATCATTACAACGGTTTAACATCTGTTTATGCACATTGTGATGAGTTCGTCGGAGCAGTTGACTACCTAGCACGAAATCAACAAAAAAAGGAACGAAATTTTGAATTTGAGTATTACCCTCCTAAAGACAGTTTAAAGGTAAACAAAGGACAAATCATAGCTAAATCTGGCAACACAGGTGGTAGCACTGCACCTCATTTGCATTTTGAAATTAGAGAAACTAAAACAGAACATCCTATAAATCCATTACTTTTTGATTTTAAAATCGAAGATACACGAAAACCAACAATTCGTGGACTCAAAGTTTATGGATTGACAAAAGAAGGTTACCGCATAAAAAATAAAGCAAAGCGTTTTAATGTTTATGGGAGTAACGGCTATTATTCGGTAGCAAACAACTTAATTCAAATCCCTGCTAATTTCACTTCAAATGATGGTGGAATAGGTTTTGCATTTGACGCAATTGACCAACTTAATGCTGCCGAGAACATTTGCGGTATTTTTAAGGCTCATTTATTGGTAAACGGTGATACTGTTTTCAGTCAAGACATGACCGAAATTCATTTTTCTTCCAACCGTCAAATCAATACGCATAAAGATTATGAAGAATTTCATCAACGAAGAAAACATTTTCAAAAAGCATTTAAAACAGTCCACAATCCTCTTCCAATATATAGGTCTGTCAAGAATAATGGAATTTTAAATACCCAACCAGGTACAAAACATCAAATTCGATATGTATGCGAAGATGTTGAAGGAAACATTGCAAGTTTGGCATTCGAATTAGAAATATTAGAGGGTGAAAAATTAAATACTAATACGCTCTACTCTAATGAAAAACACTTGTACCCAGACAGTGCTTTTATGGATTTTAACGATGATTATTACGTCCTTTTCCCTCCTGGTTTAGTCTATGAACCTACTCCACTGTTAATAAATAACAGCCAAAAGTTTTATTTTGGAAATGACGATATCCCACTCCAAGAAAAATATAAAATCATGTTTCCCGTTGATAATCAATTTCCAAATGAAAAATATTATATCAAGAAAACCGATAAAAGAAATCGTTCTAGCTCAATAATTGGCAATGTTCATAATGGTTGGATTACTGCTTGGGTAAAAGATTTTGGCGCTTTCGAAGTCGCAACCGATACTATTCCTCCTACTATTAGCAGAAGAAATTTCATCAATAAAGGTAATGTACGAGGTAAAACTTTAATTTGGTCAATAGAAGATGATCAGTCTGGTCTGAAAGATTACGATATCTTCATTGACAACAAATGGTATTTGTTAAAGTGGGAACCAAAACGAAATGCTTTTTATTTTGAAGCTCCTCCCGAATTAAAAGGAACACATAAACTTCAGATCAAAGCTATTGATGCTTGTGGAAACGCCAGTGAAGAGCTATATCAACTAGAGTTTTGATATTTGGTTATAGTTATTATAGATTTACATTAGTGTCCAGATAAACGAAACAAGACCTCTCGCGATGCTACCAATGACGTATCTTATTATATGATTGATAATCAATACTTAAGAAGCTTAGCTCTGCCACACTCAATAAGATTCCTCACTCGATTATTAGTGACGAGTG
>JBBEBO010000048.1:0-6503 GCA_040882265.1 Brumimicrobium sp.
CATTGTTGTCCGATAAAAATATTTAAAAAGAAGCCAGCAAAGCTGACTTCTTAATAAATCGTAATTTTGATTTCGCAAAAAGTCAAATTAACGATGGGTAAAAGTAATTATTTTTCAAGTAAATCTGTTTTCGGACAGCTACTTTCATTAATCAATGATAAAACAATAAGTGAGGCTGTAAAAAAGCATGATTCAGATCGCTACGTAAAGAAATTTAAGAGCAAAGATCATCTTATCAGCATGTTATTCTGTTCGTTTGCAAAGTGTAATTCACTTAGAGAAGTTTCAGGAGCTATGTTAGGTTTGGCAGGTAAAACCAATGGTTTTGGTCTTAATCATATTCCAAAACGAAGCACCTTATCTGATGCAAACAAGAATCGAAAGATTGATTTTTTTGAAGAAATCTACAATAATCTATTAATTGAGTACGGTTCTGTTATTTCGGACAGCCGAATAAAAGATGTAATTAAAAAACAAGTTAAAATAGTCGACAGTAGCACCATTAGTCTGTTTAAGGATATATTGAAATGTGTTGGCAGAAAGCCTAAAGAAGGAAAAAGAAAAGGTGGTTTAAAAGTCCACGCTGTAATTAACGCAGATGAAATCGTACCAAGTTTAGTTTGGTTTAGTTCAGCAGCAACTCACGATCATAGTTTTTTAAAGAAGCTAGAATGTGATGAAAACACTATTTATGTTTTCGACAAAGGATATAATGATTATAAGGCTTTTAAGCACTTTACCACATGTAAAACAGGTTTTGTTACTCGAATAAAAGACAATGCAAGATACGATGTTGTAGAAACAAACGATGTGCCAGATGAAATTCATAGCGGTGTTCTATTTGATGAAATTATTGAGGTTGATGTAAAGGAAGGAGAAACAACGTCAAAGCTAAAACTAAGAAAAGTAGGCTTTTATGATCGAGAAAATAAAAGAGAGTTTGAATTTATCACTAATTTGTTTGAGCTAAGAGCGGATCTAATAGCCGCTTTTTACAAAATCAGATGGCAAATAGAACTGCTTTTCAAACAATTAAAACAGAACTTCCCTTTGAAATACTTTCTAGGAGACAATGAAAATGCCATTAAAATACAGATATACTGTGTGTTAATCGTTAACTTACTAATAGCCGTAATTAAAAAGAAATTGAAAAGATGTTGGGCTTTTTCTAATCTCGTAAGTTTTTGTAAAATCCATCTTTTCAACTATATCCAGTTAGTGAAATTTTTAGAAGACCCAGAAAAAGACTGGATTATAGGTCAAGAGGAAACTAATCAGCTTACTTTATACGACACCTTGTTTTTGAAAACTTAACTATTTTATAAAAAATACAACTGTAAGTCAATTTGTTAGATAATCAAAAAGTGTGATATTAATTTTTATCGGACAATAATGTAAAAATTCATATAATTCTGGGAATATGGGTGCCTTGGTATATCTCTCTGTAAAGCCTATTTTATGCTTGTTTTGACGTGAATACTTACCATCCAATAACAAAATATATCCGCCAAGCAACTTACCATCAAACAATTGAATATCACTAAATTTTGCCATCATAAATTCCTCACGTCTACGTCCAGTGAGTGCAGCACCTCTCTATTTCTATCTTAGCTTTAAACGCTTTCATCACTTTACAAAATCAATACAACTTAGTGACAACTTAGTGACAGCTTAGTGACGGCTTAGTGACAAAAATGATACAGCTTAATTAACAATTAAATATTTACTTCCTAAATCAGTGGTAATATATTTCTGATTCATACTTCTTGGTTTATCAGGTAAAGTCATCTTCATCAATTTGCTATCCAACAAAGGTAGTATATGTCTATTGAAATTCCTTGTTTCATTGCTCATCTTCAAAAAATCAAATATTTCAGATCTACTTTTAGGATTTTTACCACAAAAACGAAGAATTTCTTCATCTTGCTCGCTAAGATTAACTTCACCATCAAAATCACTCCAACTTTCATCAAAATCTGATGCTTTCGGCATACGCTTAAAAATAATCGAAAACCAATGCTCATTAATTTCAAGTTCAGCTTTAGGAAGTCCTGCTTTTTCAAGCTCACTGTCTATTCTTAATAATCCAGTTCCGAGCTTCTCAATAAAGTTTGACCTATGCAGTAGATTTACAATATTCGGATTTCGATGCATACTTCTTTTTCTTAACTCATCAATGGATAAGCCTTTAACTAATCCTCCATAATTGGTTATAGAAACTCTATCATCAAAAACTTCAACTTGAATATGAGTACCTTTATTAATATAATCTCTATGAGCAATAGCATTTATCAAAGCTTCTTTAAGTGCAATATATGGGATTTCCCACACTTCAATTCTTGTTGGATTTCCAGATTCAAATTTAAAAGCAACATCCAGTGATCTCCTAAGAAAAACGAAAACATCATCAATATTGGTAATAATATCAAATGTCATATCCTTCTGGTCTTCAATATCCAACTTAATGGTTCCTCTATAACGCACACACTGAATAATAGCTTGAGGAAGAAACCGCTGGGGGTCTTTTGTGAAAAATAGTACTCCAGTATTATTAAAGATAGGTTTTTCATCTATAAATTCAAGCACTCCGAGATTATGTAAGGTATCTTCATTCGATAAAATTTGCTCCATTTTCGCTTCTCTAAAAAACCTTTTTAAGGTATTTGGGGCAAAATGAGTTTCAAAGTCAGCCTTTAAATTTAAGGCATCGTCAAATGAAAATCTATCTGCATCCTTAAACATTTCGTAGATTTCTTGGGTTGTTCTTTTGTTTGAACTCGCGCTTTCTCTCATGAAAAAACCATTAGTACATCTACATAGTTTGATCAAGCCTTCCGTGCACGCAATAAATGACCGTAAAAAACTTCTTTCTTGGTAAATGTTTCCATCCAGAGTTCAGACAGTTCAAAGGAATCAAATAAACTTTTGGCTAGACTTTCCATTTTGTACAATTCAACTTTGGGTGAATATGTGTTCATGATTAATAGACCACCTTTTGAGAGGAGTTGTGCAGCGATATTCATTAAATCATCAAGCTTATCTTCAATCTTCCATTTTTCTTTTTTGGCGCCAACACCCCATGCAGGAGGATCCATAAGAATAAGGTCATACTTATTTCCTCTTTTTAATTCTCTTTGAGCAAATTTCATAGCGTCTTCATGTACCCAACGGATTCCATCTAAGGAAGAAGCCTCCATATTTTCGCGAGCCCATGAAATTAATTGTTTAACGGAGTCCACATGTGTAACGTCAGCTCCATTTAATTTTGAGATTATTGAAGAGGCACCTGTATATGCAAAAAGATTTAAAACCTTATGCTCAGGTTTTACGAAATCATCGATAACTTTCCAATTGGTCACTTGTTCTGGAAAAAGACCAATATGCTTATAATTAGTAGTTCTTAAAATAAATCTAGCATCTCTAAATCCAATTTCCCAATCTTTTTTTGGTAGAGGAATACGCTCTTTCCATTTTCCAGATTTTTTTCCATCTAAAACAAATTCTAAGTGAGCAATTTCGTTCCATTCATCAAACGGCATCCCTGATTGAAAGTAGGCTTGTCTTTCGGGGCGAATTGTGATTACCTCTCCCCATCTTTCTAACTTACGGTTACCACCAGCATCGATTAATTCATAATCCTTAAATCCTGTTGCAAATGTTTTGTTCACCTCACTCATCTGATGCATTTTGTTTTTTAATTTCTTTATCTATTAATTCTAACTCGTGAAAAAATGATTCACCGTAAGCCTTAATAATCGGTTCTTTTAAAAACCGATATACCGACACATTTAGCTTTTCTCCACATTCACAAGCGGGCTTACATATATCAATTTGTTCATAATTTAGAGCAGTAAAACTATTGTATTTCTTTGCCCTTATGGGATACAATTCGCATGAAATTGGTTTTTTCCAGTCAATCTTTCCATCTCGGTAAGCTTGTTCTATACCGCATTTCGCAGTACCGTCTGGATCAAAATTAGCAAAAGCACAAGCGCCTCCTTCAACAAGCATTGTTACAGGTTCATTAAACTGGTCTATATAAAAAACACCCTTTTCTTCAACTTTTTCTAGCCCCTTGTCTGTCATATAAGGTTTTACCTCTTCCAATACAGATTCCAACAAGCTAATTTCATGTGTTTTTAAGGGAGCTCCATCGTCTCCTTCGACGCAACAAGCACCTTTACATGCTGACAAGTCGCACACAAATTTTTTCTCAAAAACATCCCCAGCTACTATCTTATCTTGGACTTCTACTAACATGTTGCAAATTTAAGGATAACAAATGAGTCTTGCACTAATCAAACAAACCTCATTTTCATTTGAGTTGTAAATAAAATACGATATGAACAAGAATTTCAGGGCAAACGTATTTAAAATCTAAATCTCGGAAAGAGCGTATTTTGTCACGATTTTTGGAGCAAAAAGTCCCGCCAAAATAAGATATTCCTTATTCTTCTTTAACCACGGGCTAAACCCCGTGGCAAAAGAACCTTTGGTTTTATTAAATCAAACTAAAAAGGAGCTTTAAATTCAAATGCGTTTGCCCTGACAAATATTTAAAACAAACTTATATTTTCAAAAAAATAGTTACATTAGCTAAAATTGAATTAATATAAATTATGAAAAAATCAATACTGTTTACAAGCCTTCTATTCGGGCTATTAGTAACAAGCTGTAACGAATCAGAAAACAAAGATGGAGACAATGCAAAAGTAGAAGTAAAAGAAGTAGAAAACTGTATTTATACTTTTAATGATGCAAACACAAAATTAGATTGGACTGCCTACAAATTTACGCGTAAGGCGGGTGTTGGTGGTACGTTTACAAAGCTCCAAGTCGATGGGAAATTAAAAGGTGCTGAAGTAAAGAAAATAATTGAAAGCTTATCTTTTTCTATTCCAACCTCTACTATTGAAACTAATGATCCTTCACGGAATAAAAAAATTGATTCTCTGTTTTTTAATAATCTAGAAAGCACAGAAATGATTACTGGTAAGGTTGTATCTTTAGGTGATGATGGAAATGCAACATTAATGATAAAAATGAACAACATTGAACGAGAAGTTTCAGGTGATTATACATTGGAAGACAATAAATTCACATACAAAACTGAAATCAATCTTAATGACTGGGAGGCAAAAAAACAGTTGAATACATTAAATGTAGCATGTAAAGATTTGCACACTGATGTCGAAAACGGAGAAACTGAGTCGGTTTTATGGCCTGATGTTTCAATCTCCTTTTCAACGGAGCTTTCAAAAGCATGTGATTAACGTCTTTACATAATAAAGTTAATAAAAAGCTATCCCGAATTTTCGTGATGGCTTTTTTTTGCTTAAAACTATACCATCACCCTTTAAATAAGTTGCTATTTATAGCTGAACATAAGTGTTCTCATATATTTTTTTGCTAATTCTTTTTCATAAATGAACCAAACTCAAGGTTCAATGTACAGGAAATAAAAATTAAATATTATGAAAACTAAAGTAATTAAATTTGGGATTGGGGTTGTCACATTTTTTTGTTTCACATCTGTATCTTTTGCACAATATAATAAGTGTGCTGGACAAAATAGAATTGTTGAGGAACGAGAAATAGAAGTTATTGATGATGAAAGTGGTGAAGCAACCATTCAAGTTGTAAAACAAGAAGTAGCAAAAGACACTTACGGGAATCCTGATGGAAACCAGTACGATTTAGCAGTGGATGGAGCTTTTGAAGGTCAAACAGTTGCCGTCTTACACTTATACACTGGAGAAGGGTTTGACTTTGAGTTACCAAAAAAAGCGATTGAACAAAAAGGATTTTCAGTTTACCGTTGGATTAACAACCCTCCCACTCCAGAAGAATTAGAAAAAGCATTGGAAAAATCTTGCCAACTTTGGGTGATTTCGAGTAGTGCAAGAAAGTTAAACGAGGAACATATTGCTGTCATCAAAAGCTTCTTTGATAGTGGTAAAGGTGTTTACATTTGGGGAGACAATCAACCTTATTACAGCGATGCAAACGCCGTTTCAAAAGCTTTGATTGATGTGGAAATGAAAGGAAATACGATGGGGGACAAAACCGTAGATATTCAGAAAAATGGCGAGAAGATAGGACTTACTCCAAATCATCTAATTACAACTGGACTTCAATTTATTTATGAAGGAATCACTATTGCTACGTTGGATGACCATGAGGATTTAACGCCAATTATTTACGGCTCTGCTGGAAATCTTGTAACTGCAGTTTATGAAAAAGACAACAAGCGACTTATTCTAGATGGAGGTTTCACGCGCCTATTCAGAAATTGGGATACCGCAGGAACAGGACGATATGTCAAAAATGCTGCTGCTTGGTTAGTGAATTATGAATTTTTTGGAGATGAAGTTGTTTCAAACTAGCTCTTGAATTCAAACGATACAGAACGAGTCATTCATTTTTGGGTGACTCGTTTTTTATTTAACACTATTGTCCGATATAAATTGAGACCTCTCATTTCATTCGAGGTGACGCAAGGT
>JBBEBO010000049.1:0-6493 GCA_040882265.1 Brumimicrobium sp.
TCAATTTCCCTTAAAAACCCGCTACCGCAACCAAAAAAAATAGGTCGATAAAAATATCGACCTACTCAAGTTAAAAAATCATTAATTTCTATTTATGAAAACAACACGCTACTTCCGTAAGGAGTTTCAATTGGATTAACTACCAATGTTGGTATTTGTGCGTCGTTTGTAATCATGTATTGCTCATAATTTGAACCAAAAGCACCTAAGTAATTACTTTTATTCTGATTCATAATTGCGATTAAATCAGCGTCTTTTGTAATTGCTAACTTCACCACTTCTTTATCGAATCCATTGCTTGGTGCTAATGTGACAGACATTTCAATATTTCTTTCAGCAAAAAACTTTTTAGCAAACTTCACATTTGCTTGAATCGTATGCTTTAAAAATTCGTCTGATTCGTTGGGTGTAATTACATGTACTCTTGACTTAAAGTACTTTGCCATTGAAGCAACAATCGCCAACTTTTGTTTTGTCTCTTTGTTTAAATCTAAAGGAGCAACAATATCGTCGTAACCATTTTCGCCAACTTCTTTTTGTTGAACAATGATAAAAGGAACAGATGAATGGGTTACAACTTTTAACGCATGAGAACCAGCAATATGTTGCCATCCTGAGGCTCCATGAGTTCCCATAAATATTAACTCAGCGTGATGCTCAGCTGCAAAATCACCAATATCATCGAAAATATTCCCAACACGTACTTTAGGAGTGAGAACAACACCTTTCTCTGCGTATTTTTCAACAATCTCATTAAGCTTTTTTTCTGAGTCTTTGATAAGTTTCTCTTTAGCAACAACGTGTAGTACGTAAATTTGTGCGCCAACAACTTTAGCTGTAGTAATAGCGTGATTCAATGCACAATCCGCTACTTCTGTAAAATCGTGCGGTACGATAAAGCTTTTATTTGCCATAATCGGTTCTGGTTTTATAGTCCGCTGCAAAAGTAAACATTTGTTTAAAATACAGCCACATTTATTAGCAGTTTAATATTACTAAAAATATTTTAATAAATAAAATAAAATGCCTATCAGTATATCCAAAGACCTCGCATCACCCTATTTACCTAGCGTCACCTTGAATGAAATGAGGGGTCTTAGTTTATATCGGCCATTAATTAAAATAAATATTAACCATTAGATAACTTTCTAATAATTTATAGTCTATTTTTGCCTTGTACTATTGTATTCAAATTGAGCAAAATGGCAATTATTGGGACATTTTTAAAGAGCACTACTCGAGTAGGCTATAATTATGGGGCTAAAAGGAGAAAAACCAATCCTGAACAGTCAAAAGTTTTATTGGATCTTTTATCAAAAGCTAAAAAAACAAACTTCGGGAAAAAATTTAATTTTTCAAGTATTCTAGAAAGCGAAGACATATGTAATGCTTTTAGAAAGGAAATCCCCTTATTTACTTACGAATCTTTTTTTGATCCTTATATAAAAGCACAACTTGAAGGAGAGAAAAACGTAGCTTGGCCGAATAAGATTAATTATTTTGCGCTTTCGTCAGGTACAACCACAGACACTTCAAAGAGAATCCCTGTTTCCGATCAGATGATTAGACAGTTTCAAAAAACTACTTTGGAACAGTTGCTACTTTTACATGAACTAAATTTGCCTTCACAGTTTTTTCAATCGAGTGTTCTTACTATTGGTGGTTCAACAAAATTAGTAGAAGAACTGCATCATTTTGAAGGAGACTTGAGTGGAATTCTACAAAAAAACAAATCGTTTGTTTACAGGTTGTTTTCTAAACCTGGAAATAAGATCGCACAACTAAAAGATTGGAACCAAAAGCTGGATGAAATAGTAAAAAATGCTTCTAAATGGGATATCGGCGTTATTGCTGGTGCTCCATCATGGATTTTGATCCTACTCCAACGTATAGTTAAAGACTATCAGCTTAACAGTATTCACGATATCTGGCCAAATTTTAGACTTTTCCTTCACGGCGGTGTTTACTTAGATACTTACAAGGGGAAAATTGAAGCTTTATGTGAAAAGCCAATAATTTTCAAAAATACGTACCTAGCAAGTGAAGGATATTTTGCATATCAAAAAAACCAGACAGATGAAGGGATGACTTTGCTAACAAAACACGGCATCTATTATGAATTTATTGAAGAAAAGTATTTTGACATAATTAATACCGATAACGATGTGAGCAATATATCTACTTGTTTATTGAACGAGATAGAAGAAAACAAAAATTATGGCTTAGTAATATCAACCTCATCGGGTTTATGGAGATACTTTATTGGTGACGTCATTAAGTTTACTGATTTATCAAAGCTTCAATTGGAAATCGTTGGTAGAGTTAAGCATATGCTCAACATGGTTGGAGAACACTTATCACTTGAGAATATGAATAAAGCGCTTCAACAAACAGCAGATAAATTTAGTATGGCTACCGAAGAATACTGTGTTATACCATCAAAAAAAGATGGAAGACACCATTGGTACATCGGAACGAATCAATTGGTAGATCATCAAAAATTCGCTGTTGTGCTCAATCAAGAGCTTGAAGCATTAAATGATGATTATAAATATGTCAGAAAGTATTTATTAAAAACCCCACGTGTTAAAATGCTTCCAATCCAAAAATTTTATGAATTTATGGAAGAAAAAAATAAACTTGGTGGCCAACATAAATTTCCTCGTGTATTAAACAAAGATCAAGCATTAGAGTGGGAAGCTTTTCTCAGTTCTTTTGATTGGTAGTGCTTTAGAGTAATTTTATCTAACTTTCAAAACTTTATATTAAAAAAAGTCCCCCGTTAAAAAAACGGAGGACATAAAAGTATTGCTAAAAACGATACCCGAATTCAATTATGATTTATAAATAATCATTTTTTATCGTACTTCTTTTTTAGTTTTTTAAGGTCTTTCTCTAGATCTTTTTTGTCTTCGTCTAAATCAGCATGATCTTCATCAATTTTCTCTTGTTCCTTTCTCGCATCATCAGCGTCAATTTTTTCTTTTCTAATTTTCTTATCTAGTTTCTTTTGAGACTTATTGACTTTTTTCCTTTTTTTCTCAATTTTACTTTGTTTTTTAACAATTTTACCGAGTTTTTTCTGATATTTTTCTTCTGCTTTTTTCGCTTTTTCTGCTTCTTTCTTAGCTTTCTCCTCAGCTTTTCTTTCTTTTTTGGCTTTTTTAGCAGCTTTTTTCTCTTTCTTTGCTTTCTTCTTAGCTGCCTTTTCTTTCGCTTTAGCTTCCTCTCTTTCTTTCGCTTCCTTTTCTGCTTTTTGTTTGGCTGCTTGTTCTTTATTCTTAGCCTCCTTTTTTTCAGATTTTTCAGACTTTTTACTGTCTTTTTTTGCTTTCTTTTTAGCTTTCTTCCCTTTTTCTTCGGCTTCTTCTTCAGCCTTTTCTTTTTCGAGTTGTTTTAATTGCTCCTCACGTTGCTTAGCAGCTTCTTCACGCTGTTTTTTTGCATCATCCGTGTTAGTAATCTCTTCTTCAAGCTTTTCAGACTCTTTAGCTTTTTGTTCAGCTTCCTTTCTTATAGCTTCGGCCTCTTTTCTCGCCTCTTCCGCCTCCCGAATCTCTTGCTCAGATTTTTCTGAAGAGTTTTTAGCATCTTGCTCCTTTTTCTCTGCTTTTTCTAAACTTTTCTCTGCTTTTTCTAAATCCTTTTGTCTATCACTCTCAATTTTCTCAAGATTTTTTGCAGATTTCTCTTCAATCTTACCAGAATCAGAACCAATCTCTGTTGTTATTGTTCCTGAACCTTTTACCATAGAAAACTCATACTTGCTCCCGTTCTTTAAACGCATGCCTGTCATTAGCTGAGTTTTGTATCCTTCTTTTTTAATGCTTAAAGTTATTGACTTGTTATCATAGTTGTCTACAGAAACGTCTGCTTTCCCGTTCCCTCCAGTTGTACCTTGAACAAGTGTTTTACCATCACTTAAAATGGAGACCATAACACCTTCCATTGGTTTACCCAAGTAGGTTACTTCAACACTAATTGTAACACTTGAAGCTAAGTTAATCGAAGTAGCATCGTTGGTTAAAGTAGCTTCTTTAAAACTAGTCTTCGCACTAACTACTGCTGGAATTCCAACTAAAATTAGTGCTAATGTTAGTAATTTTTTGATTTTCATAATTTTCATAGAATTAGATTTTTTTTTATTTTCACAAGCCTAAAGTACAAAAAACAATCCATTCTTCAGAAAAAGAATACACGAATTAAAACGTTTAATCTTTATTGAATCGACAATATTTAAATTTCTCTTTAAAATGTCGACACTTTTCTTGAATTTAGAACAATAGTTTTATTTACCTTTATGGAATGCTTTTTAAAGAAGTCGTAGGTCATCACACATTAAAAAAACAGCTCATAAAAGAGGTGGAGAATGACCGTATTTCACATGCTCAACTTTTTTTAGGGAAACTGGGTTATGGAGGTCTTCCAATAGCGCTTGCCTTTGTTCAATACTTAATGTGTGAAAATAGAAAACCCGAAGATAGTTGTGGAACTTGTCCATCTTGCCAAAAAATTTCAAAACTACAACATCCAGATATTCACTTTTCATTTCCAACCGTTCAGGCAATTTCAAAAATAGCTGACGCTCAATTTCCAGAGTGGAAAGAAATGGTTTTAAGTAATCCTTACTTTAATTTAAACCAATGGATTTATAAATCTGACCCTAAAGGTAGAAAACCAATTATATCAAAACATCAAAGTGAAGAAATTGTCAAAAAACTTTCATTAAAAGCTTTTGAAGGTGGATATAAAGTAAGTATTCTTTGGTTGGCCGATGAAATGAATACTGTTTGTGCAAATAAATTATTGAAAATAATTGAAGAACCTCCAGCTAAAACACTTTTTATTTTAATTGCAGAGAGTCAGGAACAAATAATGCCTACGATATTAAGCAGAACTCAAATTGTAAAAATAAAGCAACTCGACGATGAGGCATTAAGTACATATTTGAAATCAAATGGAGTTGATAATCCCGAGACATTAAAAAGTATAGTTTCAAGAGCTGAGGGCAATCTCCTTCAAGCAATCGAAATGGTCTCCTCACAAGGAAATGAAAACGAAAACAGGGAACGTTTTATTGAATTGATGAGGGTTTGCTATAAAAAAGAAGTGATTCCAATGATGAATTGGGCAGAAAAAATGGCAAAACTTGGAAGAGAAGAGCAAAAACACTTTATTAAATATGCGCTCTATATGATTCGTCAAAGTTTAATGAAAAACTACACTGATGAACAACTTATGAGAGCTTCTTTGGAAGAGTCTGGTTTCCTTAAAAAGTTTGCGCAATTTATTACAGGAAATAATGTCTTAGATTTTACAGAGCTCTTTAACAATGCACACTACAGTGTAGAACGAAATGCGCATGCAAAAATCTTGTTTACGACAATTACTTTTGAAGTGATGCGCTATATTCACAAAGCTTAACCCCGATTAATTAATGCTCTTTCGTTATGAAAAGGGTTCTGTCCTAAATCGGTTTAAACTAAAGAAACTTATTTAACCATTTTAAAGCTTCTTTTTCATTTGAAAAGAAAGCTGTTGGTCGAACAGGTTTTTTGAATAAATAATATGTCTTTGCTGCTAATCTTTGTGGGATGCTCTTCACAACAAACGCATCTGCCACTACTAATTCTGATCGTCCTTCAGAAGCAACATAATTACTTACTTCCTTCGATGGTGTAACAAAACTACTTTCAGTTGTATATAAAACTGGATATTTATTACCTTTTGCTAATTTAGTTCGCGCCTCAACAATTTGCATCGAATCTGAAATTTCAAAAGTATTTTTTACTTTGATGTGAATACGCATTATTCCATCTGAACAGATACAAATATCTGCAGCAGGAACCGTAGTTTTAGCAATAACTTCCTTTACTTCCAACAACATAATTATATGCTAAATATAACAATTATTTTTTAACAACCCTGTTTATCAAATGATTAAATAAATATCCCTCTCTAAACATTAGCGTATTAGAATATAAATCCCCTAAATAAACTGACATTTATCATAATATACAATGAAAAAACATCATTTTTTAAAGCTTATGAAACCCTCATCTTTGTTTAAAAATTGACATTATGGAAAATATAAACACAAGATCGGGTTTTTGGGATAGATTTTTCGCTGGCGGTATAGAATTTAATCGCTATGCTTTAATTAGCGCTATTTTATTATTGGTAGGTTGCATGGGCGGACTTACAGTTGGTTATGGTGCAATTAACAACACATTACAGTTATCACTTGTTGTTTTACTTACAATGACAACGCTCTCGCTTTTATTAGCTTTAGCACCTATGAAATATGTAATGAGTTTCGCTGTTGTTACAATAATAGTTGATGTAATTATATTGACAATTAATTTACTGGGTTAGCATAAAACTACACCTACAACTTATACCTGCAAATGGGTGGCGGCAATAAAAACTGTTACCCATTTTTTTATTACCTAGAAATTGTAGGTGGACTTTTAGTAACTTTGACTTGTTTTAA
>JBBEBO010000050.1:0-1164 GCA_040882265.1 Brumimicrobium sp.
ATTGTAAGTGCCTACAGCACTTTTAACCGCTGATCAAAATTGGATAATAATAAGTGGATTGATAACTACAAAGCATACTCATAACCCCAATATTCGCAGTTAAGGCTAAATATTTAGTCTACCTAATTAAAAAAGTATGAGTTCGCCCTGAGTGCAGTTTGATTATACTTTAATGTTAGTTATTGAATCATTAGTGTCTGAAAAAAATAAAGCAGACCTCTCATTTAACTACCAATGACGTATTTTTATTACTTATTGATAATCAATAATTAATATGTAAAGAGCTTAGTTCTGCTACTTTCTAAAAAGATTCGTCACTCGCATTCGGAGTGACTCTGTAAGTGTATGATTAAGCGAGGAAATGCGTGGGCAATTTTTTTTTTGAATAAAAAAAGTAGCCTTTTAAATAAAAGACCACTTTCTAACAAAATCAATTATTTTAAGTACTTCTAAACAAATTGAACTTCTTTAATCCTCGAAATCGGCAACCAAACACCACCTTTTAGACAAATATATTTCAACCCTGTAGCCCAAACTGTTGTTTCAACACGTTTTAGACCTTCATCATCTTGAAAAATTATAGCAATTTTACCATGGTGAATATTTCCCAGTTTTGTTGCCTCAAGTAACCTTTCCATTAAGCCTTCTTGTTGTTCTAAAACGACAGGCTTTTTAAATAATAATGTAGGTATAGCCTCCTTTTCAATTAATTTCGGGGATTCTTGTAGTACTTCTTGCATAGCCTAAAATTTTAGAATTAGAGCTAAAAGTTACATAATATTTTTAATATTCCAAATTATTAATCCTTAAAAATCAGAATTATAAATTAATATTAAAATTTTAACGAAGTAAGTCAATGAAGTACCAAATGAATTGAGACCACTCATGTCACTTGAAGTTAACTTACATTTTAACTAGCATAAATTGCAGAAAATGATCTTTATATTTGGTTTCACTTAAATTAAACGAAATCTTTAGATAACAAATCACTAGTGTCCGGGAACAATAAAACGGACCTCTCATTTCATTACCAATGACGCATTTTATTATCTGATTGATAATCAACATCTAAGTAGCTTAACTCTGCCACACTCAATAAGATTCCTCACTTTGACGTGAATTCTTATATCAAGTAGGGACGAACGGCCGTTCGTCCCTACTTCA
>JBBEBO010000051.1:0-16338 GCA_040882265.1 Brumimicrobium sp.
CTAAAAGCAAGATGCACTAAAGTGCATAGTTTTAACTATTTTTGGAACCAATAAAAGAGCTTGGTGTAACTTTTTAATTAGTTATTCGTCTTGCAAGAACTTGAATAGAAATGAATATCATATCGCAGTTAAGGAATATAGTGATAGACTTTATCGCTTTGCTATAAAATTGTGTAAAAGCGAAGATCTTGCAAGTGATTTCGTTCAAGATACATTCGAAAAAGTTTGGATTAAACGTGAAGGTATAAGTTTTGAAAAAGTTAAGTCTTATCTCTTTAGAACATTGTATAACGGTTTTATTGATTACACACGAAAATCTAAAATAGTTTCGTTAGAAGATTACCATGCGGATGTTACTTTAAATGAATCTAATCACGATTTAAATGAGGTATTACATTTAGCCTTGAGTAAATTATCAGACACACAACGTTCTGTAGTGTTACTCAGGGATTATGAAGGATATAATTACGCTGAAATCGGGGAGATTTTAGGTTTGACTGAATCTCAAGTTAAAGTTTATATCTACAGAGCGAGAAAACATTTGCAAAAATTCATTGGCAAAATTGAGTTAGTAATATGAACATTACGAAAGAAAATTACGAAGCATTTTTACTTGACTTATCAGAAGGAAATCTATCTGATGAGTTAAGAAATGAATTGACTCACTTTCTAAATGAAAATCCAGATTTAGATGCTGAGATTATCGACGGTTTCGTTGAGTTAAAAACCAATGTGAATAAGACAATAGACCACTCAGCATTAACGTATGAGAAAATAAATAATTCCAATCGTAAGCACTTTTTCACAGCCTATTTTGAAGGTGATTTGAATCAAGACGAAGAAAAAATGGTGTTTGATTTTATAGCAACTAATAAAACTTTAAAAAATGAATTTGAGCAGTTTAGAAAAGCAAAATTAATCCCAAGCACAGAAGAGTTCAAACATAAAAATTCGCTTTATGCAATAGCTGATAGAAAAATAAATAGAGTTCTTTTTTGGATTCCTCGAATTGCAGCAACATTCGTGATTTTGTTTTTTGGAATGAAATTTTTGATTCAAAACGACTCTTCTAAAAAAGCTCTTTACTCTAAAAGTGAACTTGATACAGAAAAAACCACTTCGTTTGACATTGATCCTGTAAACTTCATAAAAATAAAAGACAACAACATACTTTTAACGAACAGTGGAGATAATATAAATAAAACATCTACGCTAAAAAATCATGATAAACATTTATTAAGTGTATCAAAAAAAGAAACCGATCACTCATTTGACGATGAAGAGAAAAATAAAAAAAATGACTCTATTAATTCAGACAAACCATTTGAAGCACCTATTAATCTAGACATAAGCAATACTGCTTCTATAGATACTTCAACTATAAGAGAAAGCCCCAAGAGGAATAAGCAGCATACGAATAAACAAATAAGATTAAAAGACTATTTAGTTCTTAAAGGCAAAAAGGTAGATGTTATAGATTCATCTGGTCGACCAGATTTGATTGGTATATTGAATAAAGGAAGTAAATCATTGACTGGAAAAGAAATTATTGCACAAAGAAACACACAGGAATCCAAGAAAACCGTTTTTCAACTTGGCGGATTACGGATTGAGCGATCTACTGGAAATTAATCTCCCCAGTCCTCACTAAAAAACTGCTCATTAAAATTAATGAGGTACAACTTCTCCGTAGCTCTTGTAAAAGCCGTATAAAGCCATCTAAAATAAGATCTATCAAGCATTTCTTCTGTCAAAAAACCTTGATCTACAAATACACACGGCCATTGTCCTCCTTGAGATTTATGGCATGTAACTGCATAAGCATATTTCACTTGCAGAGCATTAAAATAAGGGTCTGCCATAATTCGTTCATATCGCTTTTTCTTATTTTTCTCAAATTCGTAATCTTTTTCTACAGCGAAAAAAAGTGCTTTCATTTTCTCTCTAGGAAGATTAGCACTATTTTCGTTCAAAACATCTAGCATTATTTTAACCTTTATTGGCTCAATATCAGGATAATCTACAAGTCGAACAGTTGCATCTGCAAAATCGAAATCGTATAAAGTTTCTCTATTGTGGATTCTTTGAACTTCAATGGTTTCACCATTAGCAATAAAACCAGCTTGTGACTTGTCATCTAACCAAAAGTAATTATTTCGAACAACCATGAGTAAATCGTTTGCTACAACATTCTCTTCATACCAGAATATTCTTGAACGAATTTGCTGATTAAAAAGATTTGCTCTTTTGTTACTTCTTGTGATTACAATTGTATCTGTTACACCAAAATTTGTAAAAGCAGAGTCTAGCTCATCCTCTAACTCATCTCCCATTAAACGATGTAAATCACTGTTTTTCGTTTTAAAAAATGAAGGGTAAGAATTATCTTGCGCTGATCGAAGTGCTGTTGCATTTGCTAAAATATCTGAATTTTTAGCTTGCCTCAGTACATGAGACAACTGAAAATGTTGAATGAAAACATTGGAATAGAAGTTTTGCATGTAATCCAAATTCAAAGCAGGACTGAAATCAGCTCCAACTGGAGGTAGTTGGGCTTCATCACCAATAAAAATCAATTTGCAATTTTTACCACTAAAAACGTAATTCACTAAATCCTCTAATAAGCTTCTCGGATTTATATTGCCATCACTATTCTTTGTGTAATCTCCTAACATTGAAGCTTCATCAACTATAAAAAGTGTGTTAGTGTGGAGATTAGGAGCTAAACCTAATTGAATTGCTCCACCAGCAATAGTTTGTTTTCTATAGATCTTTTTGTGTACTGTAAAAGCAATTTGATTAGAACGTTGAGAAAATACTTTAGCTGCTCTCCCAGTTGGGGCTAACAAAACAGTTTTTTGTTTTAAACTTCTTGTCGCTTTTACAAAAGAACTTAATAAGGTAGTTTTTCCAGTTCCCGCATATCCCTTTAAAATAAAAAGTGGATTGTCTCTTTCAGCAGTATAAAAATCACATAAATCATACAATAGCTTTGACTGTTCCTCAGATGGAGTAAAAGGAAAGTGGTTTAAAGTCATTTGCTTTAATTGCTCCGAGATGTTCATAAAATATTATTGATTTTAAATTCGGAGAAAAGCATTTAATTTATCTAAATCAGCTCTATACCTGCTTTAATAGCATCGGAGATATTTTTTCTCAAAGTTACTAAATTCGTCTCCATCATATAACAAGGAGCAGTAATTATTTTATTTGTTCTATCGACATTAATTTCTGAGGCTGTTTTCATTGTAGTTTTAGCTCCTGTACTTTCAAGACCTTGGGTGAAACCACTAATATCGTAAGGAGACTCTTCTTTATCGGTACCAATCGTCATGAAAGGTTTTATGTTAGAATCTTCAAAAGCTTTAGCAACAACTACAGGACTAACACAGAGTGCTACAATTGGTTTTCCAATGTTAACCATATTGACCAACATCAACTTTACTTCGGGTAAAATATCACCTTCAGGACCATTCAAAGCCCAAGTTGTAAAATTTTTAGCACTTCCAAAACCACCTGGAATCACAAGCATATCAATATCTGCTGGATCAACATAAGTTATTGAACTAATTTGTCCACGGGCAATGCGTGCAGCTTCTATGAGCATGTTTCGCTCCTCATCTTGTTCTTCTCCAGTTAAATGGTTTATCACATGATGTTGTTTGCTGTCAACTCCAATACATACAGCCTCAGCTCCTGCTTCTTCAATTGCTAAAAGCGTTAAAACTGACTCGTGAATTTCTGCTCCATCATAAACTCCTGAACCCGAAAGTAAAACACCAATTTTCATACACTACTTTTTTATTAAATCTTTCAATCAACAATATTGTTTAGAACATCTAATATAAAGTTTTAATTTTGTTTATCAAATGGAAAGATTAAAGAACATTGACGATAAACGGATTGTCTTTTACGATGGAGGATGTGGATTTTGCAATTCATCAGTTCAGAGAATTATAGATAAAAAGAAAAAAACTTTCTATTTTACTGCTATTCAATCAGATTTTGCTAAAGAATTCTTGGAAAAACAAGGTGTTAAGATAGATATGACAACTTTGTATTATTGGGAAAAGGGAAAGTTATTTGATAAATCTTCAGCTGTAATAAGAATTGCTAAAGACATGAAAGGACTTTATCCACTTATTTATTATTTTGGTATTCTATTTCCCAAACCAATTAGAGATTACATTTACCTACTTGTTGCTAGAAATCGGCACAAAATTAAAAGCAGTCATAGAGTTTCACCCAAAAAAGATGGTGAAGAACTGTTTATTGATTATAAAAAGTAGTGAGATCTTTAAAAAATGGTTAACGACTTAATCGTTTGTCTTATCAATCATAGAACAATTAATCTTGATATATTGAACTCTAGATTTCTTAAACCATATTCCAGTTATGACCATACTTGCTAAACCAAAAAAAAAGCCGCAAAGTCGGAACTTTACAGCTTTTTACAAAATCTTATTTGAGAATTATTTTTTCTCTTTTTTCTTGCTACAACAAGCTTTTTTCTCACCTTCTTTCTTGTCACAAGATTTTTCTTCAGCATTTTTAGCTTCATCTTTCTTGCAACAATCTTCTTTCTTGCAGTTTTTCTTCTTGCATTTCTTCTTTTTATCGTCTTCTTCCGCTTGCTCTACAATTACATTGTTTGCCATTGCAACTGAAGTGTAACCTATGGTTCCAAGAAATAAACCTATAGTTAAAATCATCATTAATTTTCTCATAATCTTAAAATTTATGTATCAAAAATAACATTAATATGTCAATTCACCAATTTTTGTAACTTGACCTTTGACTTTATCGCCAATTTCAACATTTATTTTTGTACCGATTGGTAAAAGCAAATCAATTCTCGAGCCAAACTTAATAAAACCATATTCTTCACCCGCTTTAATTTCATCACCGGGTTGAATGTAATAGCAAATTCTACGTGCAACTGCACCTGCTATTTGGCGAAACAAAATTTCCTTTCCCGAAGGATGCTCAACAACAAAGGTCGACCGTTCATTATCTGTTGAACTTTTAGGGTGCCAAGCGACTAAAAACAAACCTGGATGATATTTAACGTATTTAACAATACCCGAAATAGGATTGAAATTTGCATGCACATTAAGTGGTGACATAAAGATAGAAATTTGAATTCTTCTGTCTTTAAAATACTCCGACTCTTCTACTTCTTCAATAACAACTACTTTTCCATCAGCTGGTGAAATAATATCATTTTCAAGTCCATTAAACACACGTTTCGGAACTCTAAAAAATTGAATAATCAAATAAGCCATAACCAATACTCCAAGAGTCAATAAGGCAAACAACCACCACCAACCAACAACTGACCACAACCAAAAATTTAAAAACTGGAGACCAATAAGTATTAGCAGACCAATTGTAATTATTAAATAACCTTCTCTATGTAACTTCATTCTTTAATGTTTATCAAGTAGTCCTTGACATAAGGTGGTAAAAATAATTTAAAATAAGGTTTTAGAGAGCTTTTATTTTAAAATAATTGAACTCTGCACATATTTCGGATCAGTCTCAAACGTTGGGGTGAATATTGTACAGAATGATCTGGTTGTTAGTTCATCGATGTAAGCACGAATATTTTTAGTTCCCCCAATATAAATTCGAGGACTTTAAAAAATTAGCTTAACCTAGACACTGACTCAGGGCAAACGCATTTAAAAATTAAATCTCGAAAAGAACTTATTTTGTCACGCCTGTCTGACGCTAGGCATGGATTTTTGAAACAAAAATACGCGCCAAAATAAAAATCTGTCTATTCTTCTTTGACCACGGGTTAAAACCCGTGGCAAAAGAACCTTTGGTTTTAATTAAAATGCGGATCGGATACTTTACCAGTAAGTTTTTAACCGCGGAGAACGGGAAGAAACGCCATTGCGACCTCTTTGCCCATCTCTAGCGGGCTTTAAATACGCTATAGGTCATTACAGGAACAGTTAAGACTGGCGAGAAGCATCAATTATATTCGTATATCAGTAAATTCGAAAAATCTTTATTTAACTGGTAAACATCCCGATGGGCATTTTAATTAATTCAACTAAAAAAGAACCTTTAAATTTAAATGCGTTTGCCCTGGACACTTACCATGAAATATATCCGCAAAACAATGAGTGCTTTTTGTCATGATTTTTAGAGCAAAAATTCACGCCAAAAAGGGTTGTGGTTGAGATTCTTATCCGTGGACTGAAGTACACGGCTGAGGTGTGTCGTCTTTACGAGGACTTGTTAAAATTATTTGATAGATTGTTATTTGCTAATATATCCCACAGTTGGAATTAACTTGGTGAAAGATGAAATAAGGATTTAAAATAATTCACTTTTTTATATCATTTTTAGAGACAAACAAAACATACTCCAAACATAAAAAAAGGGAGCTGCAAATAATACTGCATCAAAACGGTCTAGAATCCCGCCGTGTCCAGGCATGATGTTACCAGAATCTTTTACTCCAACAATGCGTTTAATCTTTGATTCTACCAGATCTCCAATTGCACCAGTAGAAGAAATAATTGCAGCACCGATCAACCAATAAACGTAATTTTGAGAAGTGAAATACGCAAAAACTGCACCTGTAATTATTGCAAAAATAAAACCTCCAATTGTACCCTCCCATGTTTTTTTAGGAGAAATGCGCTCAAATAGTTTATGTTTTCCAAAGAATCGACCACTTAAGTATGCAAACGTATCATTTGACCATACTATCAAGAACATGCCTGAAATAATTTTCCAAGAAGTATCTTCATCAGAAAAATTATAAAGTTGAAAAATAATTATAAATGGAATTAGAACATAAATCAACCCTAAGTAAGTTAATGCTAGATCATTTAAAGGATTTTTCTCTTTACTATACAATAGTAAAACGAAGGGTATAGCAATCAATGGAAAAATTAAAACATTTAATTTCCACAACCCTATATGACTTCCAATGAACAAAAGGTATATTAAAACACCAGTGATTAGTCCAGTATTTTTGAAAGGTTTACCAACATTGTTCTTGTAAAAAAGCTGATAAAACTCAAGCAAACCTAAAGACATAAAAGTACCTAGAACAATTGCAGTAGTTAATTCACCAAGTAAAAAAGCACCAATTACAATCACAATAAAAAGTGCACCAGACAGTGTTCTAACTAGGATATTACTCATAAGGTTTATCAATTAAAAACTTGGCTCGCACCACGTCTTCAGCTTTTACATATAGTTCTAACGCTCCAAAGTTGTTGTATGAGGAATCCTTTTTATCAATTAATAAGACGCCAATACCTTCCTCTTCAAGTTTCAACTTTATAATATGAGCCAAATGATTTTCAGTTGTTCTAAAAACCATTCTTTGTGAGTCAAAATCAGTCTTTTGTGGTAGAATCTTTTGAATCCAATCCTTTATTTTCGTCCACATCTTCTTTAGTTTTATCAGTGCCTGTTTGTCCATTAACATTATCTTGAGGCATAGAACTGTCCTTTTTTAAATCACTTCCATCCTCATCAGGCTTCTCCTTTTTTTCAGTCTTATCTTCACTACCTTCAGCTTTAATTTTCTCAGCAGGTGTTAATTGATCCCATGGACGTTCACCAAAAATCGCAACCAAGTCTTCTTTAAAGATAACCTCTTTCTCCAACAATTTTTCTGCGAGTGAAGTCAGTTTATCTTTATTCTCTTTTAACATCTGAATCGCGCGCTGATACTGTTCTTCAATCAACTTGCTTACTTCTTTATCAATAATTCTACTCGTTTCTTCAGAATAAGGTTTGGTAAATTGATTTTGACCTTGAGAGTCATAGTAAGAAATATTACCAACTTCTTTATTTAGACCGTAAATAGAGACCATTGCATAAGCTTGCTTTGTAACTTTTTCTAGATCACTGAGTGCTCCAGTTGAGATTTTACCAAAAATCACTTCTTCAGCAGCTCTACCACCTAGTGCCGCACACATTTCATCAAGAAGCTGTTCTGTAGTAGTAATGCTTCGCTCTTCAGGTAAATACCAAGCAGCACCAAGAGAACGTCCACGAGGAACGATGGTTACTTTGACAAGCGGATGAGCATATTCAGCCAACCACGATATTGTAGCATGTCCAGCCTCGTGAAAAGCAATAGACTTTTTCTCATCTTTAGTTATAATCTTATTTTTCTTTTCTAAACCACCAATGATTCTATCAACAGCATCTAAAAAGTCTTGTTTTTCAACAAATTTCTTGTCTTTTCTTGCAGCAATTAGAGCTGCTTCATTACAAAGGTTTGCAATATCAGCGCCTGAAAAACCTGGAGTTTGCTTCGCCAAGAAGTCAATATCCATTTCTTTTGCCAGCTTTATAGGCTTAAGGTGAACGCGGAAAATTTCTTTACGTTCAACTAAATCTGGCATATCGACATAAATCTGACGGTCAAAACGACCAGCACGCATTAGAGCTTTGTCTAAAACATCGGCTCTGTTTGTCGCAGCTAATATGATTACACCTGAGTTTGTACCAAAACCATCCATTTCAGTCAACAACTGATTCAACGTATTTTCGCGCTCATCGTTTGATCCCATGTTGTTGTTTTTCCCTCTCGCTCTACCAATAGCATCAATTTCATCAATGAAGATGATACAAGGCGCTTTTTCTTTTGCTTGTTTAAAAAGGTCTCGAACTCGCGAAGCACCAACACCAACAAACATTTCCACAAAATCAGAACCTGACAATGAAAAGAAAGGCACATCTGCTTCACCAGCTACTGCTTTAGCCAATAATGTTTTACCTGTTCCAGGAGGGCCTACTAAAATTGCTCCTTTAGGAATTTTAGCCCCGAGTTCTGTATATTTTTTTGGATTCTTTAAGAACGCAACGATTTCTTCAACCTCTTCCTTAGCGCCCTCTAATCCAGCTACATCTTTAAAAGAAACATCAGTTTGTTTTCCTTTTTCAAATACTTTTGCTTTGGATTTCCCGATATTAAAAATCTGGCCACCTGGACCACCTCCTCCACCGCCAGACATTCGGCGCATGATAAACATCCAAATTGCAATGATTATTATGATAGGAAGTAAAAAACTAAAGATTTGACCAACATAATTGTGTTCCTCATCAACTTTGTAATCCACAACATCGAAGCCATCACTCTCTCGCTGATCATTAATTTCTTCAAATTCTTTTATAAAAGCTTCAGTAGATGCAATTTCAAAACTAAAATTTGGAGAAGCTGTCCCCATTGCACTCCCATTATTTGATAAAGCTCGTTCTATTGTTTTATAATCAGACCCTGAAAAATCTCCTTGTTTGATAGATTGTAGCCCTGCATCAGTGATTTTAAAATCCACTCGACCTACATTTCTCCATAGCACAACATTTTCAACATACCCTTCTTCCATCAAGTTTTTGAAGGTTCCTTTAGATTGTAATTCTTTCGTTGTATTAGAACTCATAAACAACTGAACACCAATGATAGCAATCCCAATCGCTGCATAAATCCAATATATTGAATATGGATTCTTTTTGTTCTTGTCGTTTTTGTTATTCTTGTTTTTATTTTCTTTTGTCATTTTCTTAATAATTTGTTGGAATATCTATTCTTTTTCCATCAGCCCATAAGTCTTCGAGTTCATAATAGTCTCGAAGTTCTTTATAAAATACGTGTGCAACAACATTGACGTAATCAAGCAAAACCCATTGACTATTGCCTTTTCCTTCTTGATGCCACGGTTTTTCTTTTAATTCTTTACGTGTTAATCTTACGATAGAGTTAGCTATTCCTTCAACTTGAGTTGGAGAATCACCATTACATATTACAAAAAAGTCTGTTACAGCATTTTCTACTTCTCGGAGATCCATAACAACAATTTGATCTGCTTTGTTGTCTTTCATACCCTCTACAATTACATCGCAGAGTACTTTCGAATCAATTTCTTCTATTATTTTCGCCATTCCATTTTTTCGTTGCCTACAAAGCTAATTAAATTTTAATTTTACACATTCAAAAATGAATAGGAATAACCAATGCAAAAAGCTTTTATCGGTCATAAAATAATCCATCTTGAAAGCGTTGACAGTACCAACAATTATACTGCCAAGGTGTTCAAGTCTGGAACTGTTGATTCTGGAACGGTAATTATGGCAGATATTCAAACAAATGGCAGAGGTCAGCGAGGTAATATGTGGCAGTCTGGCGCTTTTAAAAACATCACAATGAGCATTGCTGCATCTCCAAAATTGTGGCAACTTAACAATTTAGTCACCCTAAATCACATTACTGCTCTAGCACTTTACGAATTTATTAGCAAGCATGTTAGAAACACAAAGATTAAATGGCCTAATGATATCATCGTAAATGATTTAAAAATTGGCGGAATCTTGATTGAAAGCCAATATTCAGGTGAATCTTTACAATCAATAATTGGAATCGGAATAAACGTAAACCAAAGCATTTTCAACCAACTTAAAGCCACATCTTTATTCAATGAAACAGGCAAACATTTTGAGCCAAAGCACTTGGTTTTCGAATTCATTAATGCTTTTAATAAAACGGTTGATCGATTTCAGCAAAAAGGAGCTTCTTATATTTTAAATCAATACAATGATTTACTCTGGTTAAAGGAAAAACAATCTAGATTTGAAAGTGAAGGCTACGTTTTTAAGGGTGTAATCAAAGAGACTGATCTCAATGGTAATCTTAGAATGTTAGTTGAAGATCAAATAAAAAGTTTTAGAAATGGAGAAATCAGTTATCTTCATTCTGAGGACAATCTTCTTTAATCTTTTTGTTTAAAATGCGAACGCTATCTCTTGAGGTAACTAAGTCATATGAAATCAAGTCCAAATCTCCTTCAAGAATTTGAATTTTGAAGTTTAAATCTTTTTCAATTTTGCTTAGTCTATCTACTTGATTGATTAAATAAACATTCCAGATTAACAATCCAAGAACTGAAGAGAATGCTACAATCAATAAAATTTTGTAAAACCCTTTCATTAAATACGATTTTTGATAATCGAAGCAACAACATCAGGATTTAGAAGTGTAGAAGTGTCGCCTAAGTTTTCGAGTTCACCAGCTGCAATTTTTCTTAAAATTCGTCGCATAATTTTACCCGATCGCGTTTTAGGAAGACCCTCAGTAAATTGTATCTTGTTTAACTTGGCAATCGGACCAATATTATCTGATATATATTGATTTATTTCAACCTTCAACTTCTCTTTTTCCTCATCACTGCATGGGTGTTTGAGTGTGACATAACCATATAGGGCGTTTCCTTTTACCTCATGAGGAAAACCTACTATTGCCGACTCGGCGATCTTTGGGTGCTCGTTAATTGCATTTTCGATTGGTGCAGTCCCTAAATTGTGTCCAGAAACTATAATGACGTCATCTACTCTACCCGTAATTCTATAATATCCTACAGCATCTCTGAGCGCTCCATCACCTGTAAAATACATTCCTGGATATTGCTTAAAATAAGTATCAATATAACGTTGATGATCTCCCCAAATCGTTCTCGCAATTGATGGCCAAGGGTATTTTATGCAAAGGTTTCCCTGAACCAATCTTCCCTCCATTTCATTCCCATCAGTATCCATGAGTGCTGGTTGAACCCCAGGCAATGGAAAAGTAGCGTAGGTTGCCTTTGTTGGAGTTGAAAAAGCTATTGGTGAGATTAAAATACCTCCAGTTTCAGTTTGCCACCATGTATCCACAATCGGACATTTTCCTTGCCCAACATGGTTGTAATACCAGTTCCAAGCTTCTTCGTTAATTGGTTCTCCAACAGTTCCCAAAACTTTGAGAGAAGAAAGGTCGTGTTTTTCTACATGCTTCACACCTTGTTTAGCTAGCGAACGTATCGCAGTGGGTGCTGTGTAAAACTGATTTATTTTATGTTTTTCTACAATCTCCCAAAAACGATTATAATCAGGATATGACGGCACACCTTCAAACATTAAAGTTGTAGCGCCATTTAAAAGCGGGCCGTAAAGAATGTAAGAATGTCCAGTAACCCAGCCAATATCAGCAGTACACCAATACACATCGTCTTCTTCATATTGAAAAACATTCTTAAACGAATAAGCAGTGTAAATCATATAACCCGCAGTTGTATGCACCATTCCTTTGGGCTTTCCAGTCGACCCTGAAGTATAAAGTATAAACAAAGGATCTTCAGATTTCATCACTTCGGGTGCGCACTTATCGTCTGCTTGATCCAATAGATTACTTAACCACAAATCACGTCCTTTTTTAAAGCCTATTTCACATCCAGTTCTTTTAACAAGTAATACTTTTTCAACAGTCTTGCAATCAACAAGGGCTTGATCGACAATAGATTTTAAGTTGAGTTCTTTTTCTCCACGAAAGGAACCGTCTGAGGTAACAACAATTTTGCAAGAAGAGTCATTAATTCTAGAAGACAAAGCAGAAGCAGAAAATCCAGCAAAAACTACCGAGTGAATTGCGCCAATTCTAGCACAAGCTAATACAGTGTAAGCCAATTCCGGAATCATAGGAAGGTACACACATACCCTATCTCCCTTTTCAATCCCTAGGCTTTTTAAAACGTTTGCCATTTTAGACACCTCACGGTACAATTGATTGTAGGAAATGTGCTGTTCTTTTTCTTCAGGGTTGTTAGGTTCAAAAATAATAGCTGTTTTATCACCTCGTTTTTTAAGGTGACGATCTATACAATTTTCAGTAATATTTAGTTCACCACCTTCAAACCATTTTATTTCGGCTTTCTTCATATTAAAATCCAAGACTGTATCCCATTTCTTAAGCCACGAAAATTCTTTTGCTATTTTTCCCCAAAATTTCTTTGGGTGATTAATTGCTTTTTCTTGGATCTCAAAATATGACTTTAAATTTTCTACTTTGTATTTCATTTTGTTATCATTTTTAAAGTATCAGTCTTTTCTATAAAAATAAAACCGTATTCAACCAAATGTAGCAAAATAATTACAAGTAATTGTATAATTATAGTACTTTCGAAATAGAAAATTAAATTATGAAAACTGTAATACAGTTGGTAGAACTACTCGTTCAAAAGCAACTTGAAGGTGAAGGAACTGGCCATGATTGGTATCATGTTGACCGCGTAAGAAACATGGCTTTACATATTCAATCAAAGGAAGGTGGAGATGTTGAAATAGTAGAGTTTGCAGCTCTTTTACACGATATTTCTGATCATAAATTTAATGGTGGGGACTTCTTAAAGGGTGGAAAGATTGCTAAAGAACTACTTTTATCTCTAAATATCGATAAAGATAAGGTAGATAGAATCTCATCAATAGTAGATAATGTTTCATTTAAAGGAAGTGGTGTTGCTGATAATATGACTTTTCTTGAAGGAAAGATAGTACAAGATGCAGATCGACTTGATGCAATTGGAGCAATAGGAATCGCTAGGACATTTGCTTATGGTGGTTCAGTTGGGCAACCAATTTATAATCCAAATATTGAGCCTATTTCTCATGACTCTCCAGAAGAATACCAAAAAGGTCGATCGCATACAATCAATCATTTTTATGAAAAGCTATTACTACTAAAGGAGAGAATGCACACTTCTACCGCTAAAACTATTGCAAAAGAACGCACAAAATTTATGGAGGAGTATTTAGACCATTTTTACAATGAGTGGGCCTTTAATAGAAAATCTAAAGAATGAAAAAATGCGTCACCTTCTAGGCAACGCATTTAATATGATCTAGTTATAAAAAAAAGTTATTGAATAACTTTAAATGTCACACGTCTATTTTTCGCATTTATTAAATTTTCTTCATCTTCTTCATTAATGTGTTGCGAAGGCTGATTGTTTTTAACATCATTTATTTCAAAACGAGTCGCCGCAACTTCCTTATTCACCATTAATGTTCGGATGTATTCCGCTCTTTTTAGAGACATTTCTTTGTTTTCTTGACTTTCAGCCTCTTTATCATCCATGTGACCCGAAACTTCAAGCTTTAAATTAGGGTTTTCGTGCATCAACTTTGCCAATCTATCAAGTGTTTTATCACCAGCTACTTTCACATCATATCTTCCAGGAGCATAGTAAACATTAAGTTCTTCAACGATTTCCTCAGTTGACATGTCTTCATTAATCTCCGCAGAACGTTGATAAACTGTAGATGTTTCAATTACAGCTTCATCAGCATAGTTACAATCACACTGTTCATTTGGACCAAGTAATTGAACTGATATATCATCAATATAATAATATGCTGCTATTATTTGTCTTCCTCTTATTTCTCTTGGTTTTTTATTACGCTCATTTTTCACATCATTATCCGAAGTGAAGTTGCCGATAGTAATATATTTTTCGCCACCTTCAGCTCTGTATTCACCGCATACTTTGTCCCAGCCATACATTCCATCGAATAAAACTTCCTTAGGGTGCATAACGTGAGTTTCCATGATAAGTGCAGGAACTTTTTCATCAGTACCAGGAGGTCTTTTAGAGAAATGAGCCCCAAGCTTGTTTGCAGAGTATTTAGAAAGCTCTCCCAATGAAGCATAGAATTCCAGTTTATAGCGCATTCCTTTTTTCATTGGTGTATTTAACTTTGTAGTTAAATAAGTACGATCTTCTTTTTCTCTATAAGAAAATGTGATAATTCCTGCATAGTTTGAACCATCTCTAGGGTCTTCTACACCATAGACATTATCTGGAGTCATTACTTCTGGCATTTTAGCATCTGCAGAAAATAAATCTGCGCTATTACCAGTTGGAGAAACCCATCCTTCGGCTCTTTTTAAATCTCCAGTTCTTCTTAACTTATTACTTTTTGCATCTTCAAAGCTTCCATTGTCCACCATATTTTCTCCATCTTGTGCAGACGCAGTATATGATAGCATAAATACTGGAATTGATAGCAATAAATATTTCTTTTTCATAGTTCTATAATTCATAACTCTTAACAGTTTTAATAAAGGTTTTTACTTTTTCAGGATCAATATCCGGGTAAACCCCATGCCCCAAATTTACAATATGTCTTTTACTTTTGAAGCTATTCAACATTTTTTTTGTCATTTTTTCAATTTCTTCATGACTAGCATACAGTGCACAAGGGTCTAAATTACCTTGGAGGGTTTTGTTTTCACCAACAATTTCACGTACATTTTCCATATCCATATTCCAGTCAAGTCCAATTGTTTTACAATTCATTGTTGCTATTGTAGGAAGTGATCCGTAAGCTCCTTTTGCAAAAATTGTAACAGGCACATCTTTAATTTCGTTAACGATTTTATTTATGTACTTCAATCCAAATTCTTGATACTGTTCTGTTCCGAGGATACCTGCCCATGAATCAAAAACTTGAACTATATGTGCACCTGCTTTAATTTGTGCTTTCAAATAACGAATTGTAACATCTGTGATACGATTTAGCAACTCGTGTGCCAAAGTCGGATTTGTGTACAATAATTTACGAGATTTTGAAAAGGTTTTAGAGCCACTCCCCTCAACCATATAACAAAAAATTGTCCAGGGAGCCCCTGCAAAACCAATAAGTGGAACTCTTCCTTTTAATTCTTTAGTGGTTATTTCGATTGCTTCTGTAACGTATCCTAAACGGTCTTCAATATCGAAATCAGTTTGAGCATGCTTAGCTAAATCGCTTTCGTTATTGATTGTTTTTTCGAAAAAAGGACCTTTTTTTTCAATCATTTGATACTCTAGTCCCATAGCTTCGGGAATTACTAAAATATCAGAAAATATAATTGCAGCATCAACACCTAGTAAATCCACAGGTTGGATAGTAACTTCCGCAGCTAATTCTGGGGTTTCAACTAATTCTTTAAAACCACTTAGTGAATTTCTAACCGCTCTGTATTGAGGTAAAATTCTTCCAGCTTGTCTCATTAACCAAACTGGATACCTTTCAATATCTTCGCCTTTGGCTGCTCTTAAAACTAAATCATTTTCTAAATTCATAAAGGCAAAGATACTTATTCAACATTTAATGTACCAAACAAAATATATAATTGTGCGAGATTTAAACAAAACAAAAAAAGGGGAACCTATTTAAAGAGTTCCCCGAATATCTATAAAGAATAAATCAATTACAACTTAGCAATATGCAAAGCCAAACCAGACTTAATATTTGCAGCTTTCTTAGCGTGAATAATGTTACGCTTAGCCAATTTATCAAGCATCGAAGATACTCTTGGTAATTCTTTCTCTGCTTTTTTCTTATCTGTCATAGCACGTAAATCACGTATTGCGTTACGCGTTGTTTTGTGCTGATACTTGTTACGAAGCGCTTTAGCTTCATCTGATCTTACTCTTTTTAATGCTGACTTGTGATTCGCCATTTTTCTTTTTTATTAATATTTAAACTGTAGCCCATAGGAGAATC
>JBBEBO010000051.1:16438-37588 GCA_040882265.1 Brumimicrobium sp.
GAACTCCTGTTTCCAGGATGAAAACCTGATGTCCTAACCACTAGACGAATGGGCCAAAAAACAATGAACTTACGTTCTAAACTAAGTAGCCCATAGGAGAATCGAACTCCTGTTTCCAGGATGAAAACCTGATGTCCTAACCACTAGACGAATGGGCCGCGTTTTTTTTATTTCAAAAATCGGAGTGCAAATATACATTCAATTTCAGTTATATCAAAAGAAAATGAATATATTTTTAAATTATTTTTTCATTCTTCAGATTCAAACTTGAAACCCAACCGCTTACCTGTTTTCATTTGCTGAGCGTTGCTTTGCGCTTTGATATGCATAACATCAACAACATTTACAGCGTCGTATGGAGGCATCAATAAATCAAACTCAACAGCATATCTAATTGCAGCTTTAAGTATTTTACAGAGTTGCTCTTTATCAAGTTCTTTATTCATGAAATCTCTAAAGAGAAAACCCAGTTGTCCTTTACCTTCAACAATAAAGTGATTTTCTTTATTGACAAAAATTCTACCTATTAAATAGCCCGCATCATTCATTCTACTTTGTAAAAAGGAATCAGCAAGAAAGTTATATACATTTATAACACCACAGTAGGCTCTACTTTTGTCTTTTTCAACATACGATGATTTCCAGACTGCATTTTCTTTAGGGAAACTAAATACATTTGTATGCATGTTAAACACAAGCACATCGCTCCCAACATAGGCATGAGCCTCAAAATCTCCGTTTTCATCATAGCGCAAACGTACTCTTTCATCAGGAATAACATCTCTCAGGCGACTCAATTCTTTCTCAATTACTTTTTTAAAATTCGAGAATGTTTGAAATGTTCGATCATACACATCTTGTTTAAGCAATGACCTGTCTCTAAGTAAATCTGATAATTCAATTTTATCGCTCATTTGAATAATTTATTTAATATGCTTTTGCAAACAACACGCGGTATTTAGAAGGTTTTCCAGTATAAATACATTTACCATCTTCGCTTTTTACATCGAGAGGTATACATCTTATTGTCGCTTTTGTTTCTTCTTTAATTTTTTGTTCTGTTTCAGCTGTTCCATCCCAATGTGCAGAAATAAAGCCTCCTTTCTCATTGAGTACTTTCATAAACTCATCGTATGAATCTACGCTAGTTGTATTTTCAACTTGAAAGTTAGTTGCTCTATCTAACAAATTAGCTTGAATATCGTTTAATAAGTTTGTAATATAATCCTCAATTTTACTCCAGTCAACTACATTTTTTTCTCTGGTGTCACGTCTTGCAACTTCTGCTTTATTATTTTCTAAATCACGAGGACCGATAGCAACACGAACAGGTACACCTTTTGCTTCATACTCTGCAAACTTCCAACCTGGACGTCGATTATCATCATCGTCAAATTTGACAGAAATTCCTTTTGAAATCAATGCTTTCTTTAAAACTTCTACACGTTCTGTTACCGCTTTTAATTGCTCTTCATTCTTGTAAATCGGAATTATGGCAACTTGTATTGGAGCTAATTTAGGAGGAAGAACTAATCCTTCATCATCAGAATGAACCATGATCAGCCCACCAATTAAACGAGTTGAAACACCCCAAGAAGTAGCCCAAACATGTTCTAATTTCCCTTCTTTATCAGCAAACTTCACATCAAATGCTTTCGCAAAATTTTGACCTAGAAAGTGAGAAGTTCCAGCTTGGAGGGCTTTTCCATCTTGCATTAAAGCTTCAATACAATAAGTTTCTTGAGCTCCAGCAAATCTTTCAGTTTCTGTTTTCAAACCTCTAATTACAGGAATAGCCATATATTTTTCTGCAAATTCAGCATATACCTTAAGCATCAACTCCGCTTCTTCAATTGCCTCTTGTTCATCAACATGAGCCGTATGCCCTTCCTGCCATAAAAACTCAGAAGTACGTAAAAAGAGACGTGTGCGCATCTCCCAACGCACAACATTCGCCCATTGGTTTATTTTTAATGGTAAGTCTCGATATGACTGGATCCAGTTTTTAAAAGAATTCCATATAATGGTCTCCGAGGTTGGTCTAACAATTAATTCTTCCTCTAATTTTGCTTCAGGATCAACAATGATTTTTCCATCTTCATCATTCTTTAGTCTATAATGAGTTACCACTGCACATTCTTTAGCAAACCCTTCTACATGTTTCGCTTCTCTACTTAGGTACGACTTTGGAATAAACAAAGGAAAATAAGCGTTTGAATGACCTGTCTCTTTAAATTTGGCGTCCAAAACCTCTTTCATACGTTCCCAAATTGCATAACCATAAGGTTTTATAACCATGCATCCTCTCACATCTGAATGCTCTGCTAAATCAGCGCGTTCAATAAGCTCATTGTACCATTTTGAATAATCTTCGGATCTTTTTGTGTACTTCGCACCCATTTTGGTATAGTATTTGTGTTAAATATTTGTAAATATTCAAAAGGTAGATCAAAATACCTGATGAAAAATATAAACACAAAAGTAACACTCAATTTGGAAAATATCCATTATTGTGGTAACTTTAAGAAAACTCATAAAAGTTATGATACATTTAAAAGAAATACTATACATATTAGGAGCTGGATTTATTTTGGCTTCATGTTCGAATTACGGCGTTATTTCTGATAACGACGTTTATCTACAAAAACCACCTTCTATTGATTTAACAGAAGACCAGGAGGACATCACTTCTTTTAACGCATATAAAGAAGGTCGTCAAGGTCAATATGAAAATGGAGATAACCGCATAAGAAATAATACACATTTTTCGATGGGCTTTGGAAGTCCAATGTATAGTACAATGTATCACCCATTTTATGGTTATTCAGATCCTTTTTGGGGTTCGTCTTTGTATGGCGGATACCCATATCATGGTGGCTACGGAATGAACCCATACATGTATAGTTCTAATATGTACGGTTACGGAATGTATGGATATTATGGTGGAATGGGTGGAAGCTACGGGAATGGAATGTACTGGTCACCTCACTACCCTTATCACAATAACTACTATTCGTACACTCACCCAAATAATGCTGGATACGGATATGGAGGCAGTGGGGGTCATAATAGCGGAAATAACAGTTTTTTTAACTCTGGTTCTCAAAACCAGATATATGGAAAAAGAAGCGTTACACAATCTGGTTCTAGAAGATCTAGTTCTTACCCAAGTACGCTAAAGACAAAATCTAAATCAAATACAAATAACAATGTAAACTCAAGTCCTAGTGACAGTTATTTGAATTCAAAAAAAGTTTCTAATACATCTGTTGCTAAACGAAGAGAAGTTAAAAGCAGTGAGTATGTAAGTTCAAACAAATCGGCTGTTAAAGCTCGAACAACAAATAGAAGCAATTCATATAACTCTGCTAACTCAGCTAGAACCAAACCTAATAATACTGTATCTACTAATAGAAGAGGAGGTAATTACAACAGTACAAATGTGAGAAATAATTCATACACACCAAGTAGTTCAGCTAGAAGATCTGGTACTGTTAATCGATCAACTACACCGAGGTCTTCTGGAAATTACAATTCTTCTACAAGAAACAGACCTAGTTACAACAGTAGTGGAAATAGCAGAAGTAACTCTCGTGGGTCAAGTTACTCCTCACCTTCTAGAAATTCATCTGGAAATAGTATGAACCGATCAAATGGTTCGTCTTCTAGATCAAGTGGTGGCTCAACGAGAAGTAGTAGTGGTTCTTCAAGTTCAGGTAGAAGATAAAATTATTTAATTAAAATGATGCTAAAGAAGTTTAATCTTGCTTTATCCCTTTTGATTGGGTGTGTAGCGTATGCCCAAAACGAAAATGATGTTTTGAGATACAGTACGACTGATATCTACGGATCTGCACGTTTCGAAGCAATGGCTGGTTCCTTCGGGGCGCTTGGAGCAGATTTCAGTGCTATACAAATTAATCCAGCTGGGATGGCTCGTTTTTCTAATTCGCAAATTTCTTTTAGCTTAAATAATGCTAGTGTTAATACTGAAGCGCTCTACAATGGAGTTAATACACAAGGAAGAAATAACAGCTTTAAAATTAGTAATGTTGGCTTTGTCTTGACAAATGATGTAAGTAATAGAAATGACGGACGGCTTTATAATCAATTTACTTTTGGTTACACCCGACTCAAAAATTTTGATTTTAATAGCAAGTATAGAGGTCAGAATTTCTACTCTTTACTTGATGTGTATGCAAATAGTGGACAAGGAATTGATCCAGAAAGCATTTATTCTGAAAGGCCATTTACAACAGGTTTAGCATACGATGTTTATGCTTTGGATTATGACCCAAGTACTGGTGAATATTACTCTAGGTTAACTATGGGAGATATGTATCATAACCGAGAAATGAGTTCTTCAGGTGGAATTGGTGAGTTTCATATTGCCTATTCTGAAAATTATATGAATCAATGGTACTACGGAGGAAGTATAGGAATTCGTCGATTTAATTACGAAGAAAGCTATAATCATAATGAAAGACTTTTGGATACAGTTGGTACAACATTAAGGTCTTTTAACTATTTATACGATCAATCTACAACTGGTACAGGTTATAATTTAAAATTAGGCGCAATTTATCTACCTACAGATAATTTGAGAGTAGGGTTCGCATTTGAATCACCTACAATTGCAACACTTGAAGACAACTGGAGAGCAAATATGACGGCTAATCATGATTATGGCACAGAATCAATTCCGAGTGAATACGTGCCAGAAGGTCAATTTGAATATCGAATAAAAACACCCATGAAGCTTAGAGGTTCTTTTGCTTATATCTTTAATTATCGAGGTGCTATCAATGTTGATTTAGAGTTTGTACGATTTAATGCTGGTAAACTCAGACCTGCAAACACTCTAAATGCACAACAATATAGTTTTCAATTTGAAAATCAAGAAGTCAGTAATCAGTTTCGTTCGGTTCTTAATACGCGTATAGGTTTTGAGTATATGGTTTTAAGAGATATATTTGTTCGCGCTGGTTATGCATTGCTCCCACAACCTTATAAAAATGATGTCGGAAATACTAAAACACCAAATCAAACTTTCTCTGGTGGGTTGGGTTGGAAAAAAAATAACATAATGCTTGACTTGAGTTATAGACTTTTAAAATTAAATAGCGACTATTACGCTTTTGATCCTTCAAAAGAAGAAAATAGAGCTATTATGACAAGCGATCTCCACCACGTTGTGTTCACTTTTAATTATAAATTCTAACCCGCATTATTCATTTTTTTTGCTGAGCGTAGATGAAGTAATAAGGTCAAAAACTGATCCTTCAACCTGAATGGGGTTAACTATCGTACTATCTGTTCAAACTGAATACCGTGCTAAACGGCAAGCTTGATCGATCTTTTGGAACTTAAAACTCTTTCTCACCTTCCACGCTTCAATGCCTCTTCAAATCCTATTCTATTAAACTTAGAGCGCACCCAAGATAAAATATCAATGTAGTCTAAAATGACTCTTTCATTATAGTTTTTGAGCATTTTTAATAAAGCTTCTTCCAATTCTTTAAACATTAAATTAGAATCTTCATTTTTAATTATTCCTTTGGCAATTTTCTTAATCTGCTTTACAAAAAATGCTTCAATGTCATAATCGCGTTCCGTTTTATTTAAATACCTCAAGGTAGCGTTTGAACTGTACTCTAACAAATCATAATTTTCTAACTCAAAGTGAACCATTAGATTCATTATCCTAGCAAAGCTATACAGATCTTGTCGTAAATTTTGCTCATTATCGTTTAAGATTTCATTGATAATAGCTAAAGCCTGTTTATATTCCTGCACACCAAAATAGGTGTATGCAGCTGTATATGATAATTTAATTCGTTGTTCTTTACTTGCTTTTTGAAACAGGCCCCTTCTTTCAGGTTCAGATTCTTCATACACATGTAAAGCATTTTTAAACTCGCCTTGTTGGTTAAACAAATTCATTTGATCTATAATAGAAATACTTAAGATTTTAATAGACAAATCAATAGAATTAAATCCTTTTTTATCCCTCATTGATTTTATATAGTCAATCATTTCTTGAGCCATAACGAAGTCTTTATCATCCATATAGCTTCTCATTAAATGAAACAACGTCAAAATATACCTCTTTCCTAAATCTTGTTTAATTTTTGGGTTGTTATCTAAAATCTCTTTTGTTCTGTTAAAAAAAGTATAGCTATCTGAAAAATCACGGTTTGCTGCTGCACATAACCCTTTAATGTAATAGCAAATTGAAGCTGCTCGTGTTGAAATCGCAGTGTTTTTTCCTTTAATTAAATAATTATCAGATATTTTTCTAACAGTCTCGCGTTCATGTTTATTTCTTGTAAACCCACCACTTCTAAAAATTGCGTTGATTCTAGAATACAAAATATGATATTCAGCTAAGTTTCTCAACTTGTCAACAACTAAAGATTCCTCTTCAATAATTTTATTAAGATCTACATCAAAATCTCCTGATTCGTATGATTCTTCAGTCAAACGCTTTTCCCATGAAATCAATTCAAAGAGAAAGTAAAACTTCTCATTTTCTTTAGCAATTTTTTTTGCCCGTTTCAAAAATTTTTTACACTCTTTATACAGTGCTTTACTGTATAATATTTCAATGTTTTTTAGCTCTTCTTTGAGGATACTAGACACAGATTGCTCACTATAAAAAGATCTTAAACTCTTTAAAATCAATTTATATAGATGATTTTTTTCTGAAGGAAAATGTTTTACAAATGTTTCATTTTTAAAGTGCAGCTTGACTCTTCTTTCATCATAATCTTCTTGATCATCAATAAAATCAAAAATTTTCAAGTAATTCTTATCTCCAGTTTGGATAGCTGAAGAAAGTTTAAAAAACCGCTTTTCCGATTTTGTTAAAGACTTAATAAGAACAAATAACTCCCTACTTGGCTTCATCGCTTTATTGAATTACTAAATAAACTATTACCGTACTGAAATTAGAAATCAGTCTGCCAATAATTTTCGAACAAATATATCATTTTTACTTCAGAACAAAAAAGGGTTGCCTCTGAAAGACAACCCTTAACAAACAACAACAAACTAAAAACCTCAAAAGCAGATGCTTTTTTATTTGAGGAAAACGATATCACCTTTATTCATTTCAATATCAGGTGATTCAATATTATTGATCTGCATCAATGCTTTTAATTTAATCCCATATCGTTGAGATAATATCCATAGCTCTTCACTTTCTTCAAGTTTAACTTTCGTTATATTTTCCTTAGACTTATTTCTTTTGGACATGATATAAACAATATCACCCTCCTTTAAAATATCTTTAGTTGGTGGAAAATCATTCCATCGATCTAGTTGTCTAAGATTCAAACCAAACTCTTTTGAGATTTGATAAAATGTATCCCCTCCCTTTGCAATTACATATCGTGTTCTGTCTTTATTAACATATACTTTATGACTGTTAATAGCAGTCACTTCCATTTTTTTAATAGTTGTTTCAGACTTCCCTTTGTTTGATTCCGCTTTCTTTGAAGATTTTAAGTTTTTTTCTTTAAGCTCTACAAAATCAATCGAACCTTCTTTGTCTAATTTTGACAAATCGTACTTTTTTATTAAATCTATTAATCTTTTTGGATATTTCGGATTCGTTGCATACCCAGCTTTTTTCAATCCTTTTGCCCAACCTTTATAGTCTGTTTTATCTAACTCAAACAAAAAGGCATATCGTGATCTACTTGTCAAAAAAGCACTGTGATCCTCAAATGAAGCCGTAGCATCATTATATTTTCTGAAACATTCATCTTTTTTGTCGTCATCTTTATAAATTGTCGCTCCTTGCCAGTCATGACACTTGATTCCAAAGTGATTATTTGCTTTAACAGCTAGTTCTGAACGACCATAACCGCTCTCTAAAATACCCTGTGCCATTGTAATACTTGCAGGAATCCCATGTTGAATCATTTGATTTACGGCCACTTCTTTCCACTCAGCGATATATTTTTCCACAACAGTAGTTGGTTCACCCGAAAATGAATTTAAACTAAGTGACATTAAAAATACCATTCCAAAAAATCGCTTCATAATTAAGACGTTTGACCTTATTTACGAAGTATAACTACATTGGTTACAAAAAATGTTGATAACTATGATTTAAATTGTTAATAACTACATTATATATTGATTAACAGCTCTATATGATTATAAGTTTTTGGTTAGTTAAAGTTGGGTTTTGTTCATTAATACTGTTTATATTCGAGGTTGAAGGATTAAAAGCGGGGGATTAAACAATGTGTGTGTGTGTTATAATTACCCTATTGATTAATCATCTGGTTAATATCATTAGCCTAGTTTTATTCAAGGCAAAAGGGGCACTAACCTTTGAACCTTAAACCAAACCGTAAAGTTGCTTCAATACATCTTATCTATTCACATCAAAAACCAGCGTTGACAACTTCTCTGGGTCAAAAAATTGTTTAGAAAGAGTTTGTATGTCTTCAGCAGTAATATTATCAATACGTTCATATATTTCTTGAAGCGTATCAATTTGATCAAAAATCAACAGACTTTTTCCAAAGTTTAACATCAGTCCAGAATTACTATCCATTCCTAAAGCTATATGCCCTTTGAGTTGCAGTTTTGCTTTTTGGAGTTGATTTGTTGTCAATGGTAGATTTATAAATCGATTAATCTCTTTTTTTATTAGGCGAAGAATCTTCTTTTTATATTTAGGATCAGTTCCAGCATAAACAAACCAATAACCTGTTTCCTGATAAGGTGTATAACTTGCTTCAATATTATAAGCATAACCATGTTTTTCGCGAATAGACAACACTAATCTAGAGTTCAAAGCAGGACCACCAAGAATATTAACCAGTAAAGTCATCACACTTCGGTTAAGATCATCATATCCAGGCGCCTTTCCTCCTATCATAATGTGAGTCTGATAATTTGCTTCTTGTGATTCTATTGAAAAAGGCTTGCTTTCAACAGGTGAAATCGGAAGTTGCTTTACACCATTTGCAGCAATTCCTCCAAAATCTTTGTTTAATCTTTTAATTACTTTATTTGCTGATAGGTCGCCAACAAATGAGAGCACCATATTTTCGGGATAAAAAAAACGTTCCACATAGTTTAAAAGATCTTCTCTTGTGAAAGATTTCACTGACTCTTCTGTTCCCAGAATGTTATTCCCCAATGCATTTCCCTTATACAAATGCGCTTCAAAATCGTCAAATATTTTATCGCTTGGACTGTCTAAATAAGCATTGATCTCATCTAAAATGACATCCTTTTCTTTTTCAATTTCTTTGGTTGGAAAAGTAGAGTTAAATGTAATGTCAGCCAATAGTTCTGAAGCTCTTGAAAAATGCTCTTTTGAGAAGGCACCATAGATACATATTTCTTCTTTTGAAGTATAAGCATTCAACTCACCACCAACAGAATCAAGTCTTGAAAGCACGTGGAAAGCTCTTCTCTTTTTTGTACCTTTAAAAATACAATGCTCTAAGAAATGAGCTAACCCCTCTTCGTTTTCTTTTTCAAATCTTGAACCAGCCAATACCGTTACACCTAAATGCGCAACTATAGAAGGATCATGCAAGTAAACTACTCGCAATCCATTATCCAACCGATATACAGAAGGCTCAACATTAATCATTTACGGATTTTTTCGATGTACATCCCACTCATCTTTACTCACCCTTGTAAAGCAAATTCGATCGTGTAGCCTTTTAGGACGACCTTGCCAAAATTCTAAATATTCTGGCCGAATAAGGTATCCACCCCAAAATTGAGGGCGAGGTACTTCTTTTCCTTCAAACCTCTTTGTTACCGATTCAAGTGAAGCTTCAAGTTCTTCGCGAGACTGAATTGCTTTACTTTGAGCTGAAGCCCATGCTCCAAGCTGACTTCCTCTAGGTCTTGAAGCAAAGTAATCATCAGATAATTCAGTGGGTGCTTTTTCTGCCACACCGTTTATACGAACTTGGCGTTCCAAACAATCCCAATAAAATAAAACTGAGACCTTTGGATTGGTATTAATTTCAGTTGCTTTTTGACTTTCGTAATTTGTATAAAAAATAATCCCTTCTTCTAGCAATTCTTTCATATAAACCGTTCTAGTAGAAGGTTGCATTTCTGCATTTACTGTACTCAAAAACATAGCGTGAGGTTCGGAACAATTTCGTTCAAAAGCTTCTTTGTACCACTTTTTAAAAAGTAGCATAGGATCTGTAGATTTTATTCTGTCGTCCAAGCTCTTACCTTTATTAAATTCTGAATGATCGCCTCGTAATTTGGCTACAAATTCTTCCATCAGATTCTTTACTTTTCTGTATCATCTTCAAATGTAGAAGTATCTTCTTCAAGCTCTTCTTCCTCAGAATCGTTTATTTCTTCTTTTTCTTCAACAGCGTTCTCGCTTTCTTGTTCAGATGTATCAACTACATGAGATTCTGTTACTTCAGTAAATTTTTCTTCATGTTCAGCTTTCTCCTCTGTTGTCATTGGTCTTCGATCCAATTCAACATCTAAATCTGGATTGTAAGGTAAAACCTCAACTATTGGCGTAAGCATAATGGATGGAATCTCAAAAGTAACAGTCATTTCACTTAAACTTTCTTTAATTCTATCATAAGCTTCCTTAACGTTTCCTGCTGTGACTAAGAAATTATTTGATATTTTTTTCTCTTTACCAGAATCTGCATCAACACTCACGTAAGTCAACTTGCATTTGTACCAATCCTCTGAATCTTCATAATAGAAAATATCTCCAAAGTCAGTTTTAGAAATTCCAGTAATCAAAAATTCACCTTTGATTCCAGTTCCAACTTCTTCATATATTCTAGCTTCAGCATCAGTAAAAGATACTGCATCAACTAAATACGGCTCAGTCACACGTTTCAAACGTCCGTCTTCAAGCTGTTTTGTGTATTTTACTTTTATTGTGAACCAACTATTCATAAATTCAACTTTTTACAATGTGTATTTCAATTTATTATACCTGTTTTGAAGTATGTATTCTATTACAGATCAACTGTAATTAATTGGTTTAATAACTTCAAAAATTAGACTTGCAAAGTTAGCAGAAAATAAAATCTAATCGAATAAAAAGGGTTAAACAATTTAGAAAGGATACCCAATAGCTATGTGAATTTGAGGTTGAAAAGGATTTGGCATTAAATCTTTGTATAAATAGTCCCCATTACTGTTAACTCCCCACTTTTCAATTCCTTCTTGGATATAGGGTTCAGAGTCTTGAAATATCCATTGAGCACCTTGAGGTAAGGCTGGGTTTCTAAGTGGAAGACCAAAATCCAAACGGAAAATCAAAAAGGATAAATCAAGTCGAAGCCCCAAACCAGCAGATAAACTCAACTGTTTATACCAATCTGATGTAAACTGACCCTCAGGCCGATTACTATCTTCATTGTATGTCCAAATATTTCCAAAATCCGAGAACACAGCTCCTTTAAACAAATCAGTAATTCTAAATCTGTATTCAACAGATCCACCTAATCGAATATCACCAATTTCTGTAACTGTTCTATTTGTATCGAGGTAATACTTATATCCACCAGGTCCTAGAGATCTCGCTCTAAAACCACGATTATCATTTGACCCACCACCAGAAAAGCTGTAATCAAAAGGTAAGTTAGGAGCATTGTTTCCAAATGGAAGCCCGCCACCTATTTGTAACTTGTAATTTAAGGATCGTTCTTCTTCTAAATAATGGTGTAATCTAATTTCATTATCTAATCGTATAAATTGAGAATACCTCAATCCAAAAAACTCCTTATTTCCTTCAGCGTTTAAAGGTTGATCTTTCATAAGCAAGTCAACAATCATTCCTGCCATATCAAAATTCGCACCGTAGGAGAACATTAAATCTCCCTCTCTACGTTCTTGATTCGTCCATTGGTATGAAATTTTAAGATCTTTCCATATAGCTTGATTACTATATGCATTCAATAAAAACAAATCATTTTGATCTTCAAGACGCTCTTCAAATTCTTTGCTCTTATCGATTGAAACGAATTGTACACCACCTATAAGTGGAATCCCGATTGTAAATATTTGTGTTCTATATACATCATAAAACCTCCATAAATAATTAAGTTGAACCGTTTGTCTTTTAAAATCAGGTCTTAATTGATATTTATATGCTGTAGAAAAAGAAGTTTCTGGATTTTGTCGCTTAGAAAGTTTTGTTAATCCAATTGGAAAAAGTCCTGGAACATCTAATTGAATTGACGGACCAAATTCAAGGGTGTTAAAACTACGTGAATCATCACTTAAAGCAGTAATCTCCTCGATCTCTTCAAAAACTGCAGGTTGAGATTCAATACCTCCGCTAAAACTTACTGTTAGTCGTTCTCCCCCACGAAATAAGTTTTTATTAATATAGTTTAATGAAGCTGAAACACCCAAATAACTGTTTGAGTGAGTTCCTTTTGGCTCAAATGAGAATCGCTGTTTCTTTTGAGGTACCAAATAATAATGGACATCAATAGTATTGTCTTCATTTTCAATTATTTCAGACTGGACATTTTGGAATAAGTCCGTTTGTAGTAATCGATTATATGATTGATCTACATACTCACCTTTATAGTAATTATTTTCTTCTAAATAATTTTGAAATTCTAATAATTCCGCATTTACTGGTAATTTTCCATTATATAAAAATGTTGCTGTTCTAAATTCACTGTTATTTCCTTCATATTCGTCATATACCAATGTGTCAAAAGTTGGAATGTCATCAAATTGTGAAAGAGATCTGCCTTTATTTTTGATTTGTTCCTTATAAAAATTACCCTCATATTGAAAAGTATCTCTTAAATGAAAAAACACATTTTTAACTTTAAAATAATCAAATGGTTTTGATACTTTCTTTTCATTCTTTTCAATTTTTCTATCTGTTATTTTTAAAGCTATATCAATTGATTTATCTTTTCCTATAGTATCCACTTCAAAGTTAATATAGGACTCTCTAAATCCATAAACAGAGCGATTCCTCATATACTCTGCCATAGATTTCCTCATTTTACCGAGTGCTTCAGTATCAAATCTAAAAGGTGTTGTTAATACATCCTCTCCTTCTTTTAAATATGACTCGTATAAATTATCAATTACCTCATTTTTTGTTACTAAATACAATGAGTCTACATGGTAAAGATCTCCTGAATCAAAAATATATTTGACTTTGGCTGTCTTTTTTTTATCATTATACTTTACACTAGATTTTACTGTGCCGTCGAAATATCCTTTCTTTTGTAAAAACAACTCCAACTGCTCTTGTGAAGTATTCATTGAGGAAGTATCAAAAACTTTAGGAGCCTCGCCAAACTCATATTTTAAATTACCTCTCCAAGTTGGTTTTGGATTTAGAGTGTCTTTCAATTTCACTTTCTTCTTACGATAACTATCTTTACCTCTTGAAAGTGCTCGTTCTATACGTCTTTTATTTATTCGCTCTTGCCTTTCAAGACGTCTTTCATTCTTTTTTTGATATCGTTTATACTTTCTTTTCTTTGATTCTGCAGTTTTGGTAGAATCTATTGCATTGTAGGCTCTAAGTTTTAATCTAAACCCGAGTGTTCTATGATTAGTACGTTGACGAATTACATTTCTAGCATCATCTTCACTAATTTTAGTTTTCTTGGGAATTTCAAGCTTATTTGAAACGAGAAGGTAACGGTCTTCAGGAACGTTTTTTGTTATATTACATGCGCTTATCGCAATGGTTAGCAATAATAAATATATAAATTTAAATGACAGAATGTGACCCATGCGCAACAAAAATACAAAGGTTGACGTAACTTTGATAGTATTAACTTGAATTAATCTTAATTTTATTTAAAAAGCTAAACTTAATCAATGATTTTGCTCATTTTTTTAGTGAATTACCAACATATCTCTTCTAGTTTAATTAATACAAAAGTTTTATCTAAAGAGTTAATCTAGCTGGAAAAATGATGTTTTTTTGCTATATATTTATTATCACTAATGTCCGAGAAAAATAAAACAAACCTCTCGCAATGTTCGATGTAACACAGGGTTTTAATTATTTTCGAGATTGTAGGATATACTGTAGGGACGAACGGTCGTTCGTCCCTACTCAATCTATATCGGACAATAGTGATATATTTACAAAAAAAATAAGGAATGCTCTCGAAGGAATTAATAAAACGAATCCGGTCATTACACAAAAAAAAGTTTAGAGATGAGCAACAATTATTTATCATTGAAGGGGGGAAAATAATCAATGAAGCTCTTCAGTTTAACCCCAAGTGCATTCTAACGATTTACAGCACTTCTCCAGAAAATTATTCTAATCCAGACTTTGAAACAGTTCAAGTTACTCAAAGTGATTTAAAGAAAATTTCAACTCTAAATCAACCGCAAGGAGACTTGGCTATTTGTCGTTACTTGGAAGGTAATTCAACTAGTCAGATAAAACTTAAAATTGCTTTAGACAAAATACAAGATCCAGGGAATTTAGGAACAATCATCAGGCTTGCTGCATGGTTTGGAGTTGAGGAAATCATCGCTTCTCCCGATACCGTAGACTGTTACAACCCTAAAGTTATACAGGCTACAATGGGTGCAATTTTTAACGTTAACATTACTTACCGTGATTTAAAATCATATTTGGAAGAAAGCCATTTGCCAATCTACGGTGCGCTTCTTGAAGGTGAAAATGTCTATCGTTCAAAACTACAAAAAGATGGGGTTTTAATAATGGGGAACGAAGGGAACGGAATTTCTGATGAATTAATCCCGCTCATATCTCACCCAATTACAATTCCAAAATTTGGTACTGGTGAATCCTTGAATGTCGCTATGGCTACGGGGATTTTGCTTTCTGAATTTTATAGGGATTAGTGACTAAGTAGTGACGAGTGACAGAGTGACAGCAAGCCACACGTGGCTTTTAGTGACGAATTTGTAGGGCGTGAAGAGTGGTGAGTTGTTTGGTTATATCCTCGAATAGCTTCTTCGACTTATAAAATCAGTTCTTTATGGATTCAAGGCAAACGCATTTAAATTTAGAACTCCTTTTTTCGTTGATTTAATAAAACCAAAGGTTCTTTTGCCACGGGTTTTAACCCGTGGTTAAAGAATTATTTGGAAGCTCTCATTTTGGCACGACTTTTTGAATCAAAAATCGTGACAAAATGCATTCTTTTCGAGATTTAGATTTTATATGCGTTTGCCCTGTTTATGGATTAATCATGTTTGACATTATTCCCCTTTTTACCGTTATGCACCTACCGTACACGCTCCGAATTCGTCACTAAAACTAGCTTGCCTAGTTGTTGTCACTCGTCACTCTAAAATTTCATCACTTTACAAAACATTTCCCCTTTTTATTTGTCTATATAAAAGATTTAAAATATATTTACCATGGTAAATACTTTATAGGTATGAAAAAGAAAAATGATAGAAGAAGTTTCTTAGGAAAATTAGCACTTGGAGCAACAGCAGTAGTCTCTGCACCAGTTCTTGGAGGAATGACATCAAACAAAAAAAACAGTAAAGAAGGAATGAAAACAATTAAAAAAATCAGGGCATTAGGGTTTCAATGGGAAACACTCGATCCATTTTTATTTTGTGTGCACCACGAAGATAAATATCCAAAAGGGAATGACAATTTCGGACCTGACGCGTCAGCTCTTGAAGGACGTCAACTTGGATCAGATTTTAACATTAAAGATGGTTTCCGCATGTATCACGGTAAAGAAGTACCAGGTTTCCCAGGTCACCCACATCGCGGTTTTGAAACGCTGACTGTTGTTCGAAAAGGAATGGTGGATCACTCTGATTCTGCTGGTGGAGCGGGGAGGTATGGAGATGGAGATTTACAATGGATGACTGCTGGTAGTGGATTAATGCATTCTGAAATGTTTCCTCTAATTAAAAAAGATGCTGAAAATCCATTAGAATTGTTTCAAATTTGGTTGAACCTTCCAAAAAGAAGTAAGATGGAAACGCCAGATTATAAAATGTTTTGGAGCGAGGATATTCCAAACTTTAGACAAGACAATGCATACATCGAAGTACTAGCTGGAGAATTATTCGACAAGAAGTCCCCTACTCCTCCAACACCATCTTGGGCGCATGATCCAAATAATCATGTCGGTGTTTACAATATTCAGTTGGATGAAAATTCATTATTTACTCTTCCTGCTACAGCTGAAGGTGTAAATAGAACAATCTATTTCTATGAAGGAGCTGAACTCAAAATTGATGGAGATACGATTCCAGAATATCATGCTGTGGATGTTGAGTCAACAGCTGAATTGAAATTTGAGACTGGAAATAACAAAATTAAATTTTTAGTCTTACAAGGTAAACCTATTAATGAACCTGTTGTTCAACATGGTCCATTTGTAATGAATTCAAGACAAGAAATCCAAGAAGCTTTTGCTGATTATCAACGTACACAATTTGGTGGATGGCCTTGGCCGAAATATGAGCAAGTGCACGATCGGGAAAAAGGACGTTTTGCTAAATATTCTGACGGAACCGAAGAATCGAGAACATAAATATCGTTATATTGCTCCCCGATGGATTTTATAGATTTAATCTTACTGGGAGTAATCATTGGGAGCAATAATTTAGCTGTTTCCTTTGCGCTTGGCGCTTTAAAAACTAAAAAGTACCATTCACGCATTATCATCGTGTTTGGTATTTTTGAATTTTTCATTCCACTTATTGGTTTATTGATTGGTAGATACTTTACAAGTATTATTGATGATTACGCTTATATAGTCGGAACAATTATCCTTATTTCCCTTGGATTAATCACAATAGGTTCCTCATTTATCAAAAGAGACAACACACTAAAACTTTCACAACAAATCACCAGTTATAAAGGAATTATCTCACTTGCTATGGGGCTAAGTCTAGATAATTTGATTGTAGGTTTTAGCATGGGTTTAAGAAATGTGGAACCTTTTCTCTTGGCGGGAGTTATTGCTACTTTTTCAGTCGTATTTGCTTTTGTTGGTTTAAAAACAGGAAAGTATTTAAGTAAAAACTTTCAAACTATTACAAAGATATCAGCAGGAATTCTTTTGGTTTTGTTGGGGTTTGCTACATATTTTGGTTGGATTTGATAGCATAGCATCAAGAAACACAAGTAAAAGTAAAATAGGTTTGGTTCATTTACCAAAATTCATAAAAACCTAAAATCAGAATGTGAAGGTTATTTCAAGGTTCACATTCTATCATTCCATTTTCAACACTCCATACTTAAAGAAAAAAGTCGCCTAAATTACACTTTGGAATGGATATTGATTGAGGTGAGGAAATTATTAAAAAACTATATGATGAAAACAATTTTACTATTTGGAACAATTTTAATAGCTGGATCCCTTTATGGACAGCGGACAGGTACAGACAAAGCAAAAATGGAATTCACCCAGTACCCAACAGTACCTATTGAGGGAATAGAGAAACTAGGAATTCAGGTTTACACTGCAGATCTTCCTTTTAACAAAGATACACTAAGGTTATATCTTGGAAACATGGATATCTTGAAATCTGATGTAGAAAGTGTATCTAAAGTAGGTTATGGTGGATTAAACGAAGTAACGCTAGTAGGTGGTGAAGGTGATATAACAATCGAAATGGCTATTGGTGAGCCTTTTGTCGCTTCCAAAGAACAGAAAACATCTTCTTGCATGGTTGCTAAAGATGGCTGTACTCAGTATTATTACGAAGTAGTTTACCGTATGCCAGCGATCGTACAAGCTAAAAATGCTGAAGGTGTATTGGACACTTGGGAATTAGAACCTGAAATGAAACTTCAGTTCGGAAATGAGCAAGTAGAAAAGCACAAGAAAACAGGAAAAGGTTCTACTACTTCAATTCAAGTGGTTAACTACACAAGTGAAGAAGACTTAAATAAAGCTTTTAGCAAAATGGGAGAAGCTTCACTCGTTCGTAAAGGAATGGTCAATCACATTGGTAATTTGGCTGAGAGTATTTATGAACGTCTATTTTTTGAAGAAACAAAATTGAAATTAGAAATTGGGTACGGCAAAGGCAGAGCTACTGACTACACTGAAACAGAAGAAGCTTCCGCGAATGCAGTTGCTGCATTAGAAAGTGAAGATTACAGCTCTCTAAAGAATTCAATTACAGTTTGGGAGTCATGGTTAGAGCGCTACGATGCTGATGATAGAAAAGCAGCCGTTAACGACAAAGTAGCACAAGTACTTCACGAAAACTTAAGTATTGCTTATACATTCACTGGAGATTTTGATAAAGCTCGTAAGTACTCGGATAAAGCATTAGAATTTGCACAATCAGGAATGGTACAACAAAACGAAGTGACTCGACTTAAAGAGTTCAGTGAATTTATAGACAAACAAGAAAAAGTTAAAAAACATAATAGTTCTTTAACACCAAAGAACCTTGTAACTGCTCCTGATATTAAAAAGTTACTTGTTAGAAGAAAGTTTAATAAAGACATCGATTTTCTAATTGCAGAAGACAAATACAATGCAATTCAGAAAAATCATGGGGCAAGTTCAGAAAATAAAGAAAGTGGTGAAGAAACTTTAGAAAGTTTATTACATCAATCTGATGGTGATGGTGATGGAAAAGATGATAACGAAGAAATCTCATTAGATGGACGTGTAGAAAATGATATGTTAGTGTTAAGTGCACTTGTTGATGCAAACATGAAAGGAAAAGCACTTCCAAATTCAATCTGCGAATATCCTGAAATTAAAACAATTAGAGCTAGAAACATAGGCTTAACAAGTCTTCCCGATTGTATGAATGAACTTACAAAGTTGGAGAAACTGTATATAAACAATAATACTTTTGAAGAGTTGCCAGATATGTTTGGTTCAATGAAAGACTTAAAGGTTTTGGATATCTCAAATAATAATTTAAAAACTTTGCCAGAGTCTATTTATACATTAACACACTTAAAAAAGATATTTGTTTCAGGCAATCAACTATCTGACGATGATATGAAAAAGTTGGAAGAAGCTCTTCCAAAAACTAAGTTTAAGTAATTTTTATCTCCCTTCCTCTTTGTTCTTTTTTAAAGAATAATTGAGGGAGGGATTTTTGATTTAAAGACTGCTTTTAATTTTTATTATTTAAAAGTAAATTCCCTTTATTTACACTGAAGCCTTTTACCCAATTATACCTAATTGTTATAATCACAGTTAAAGCAATTGTTATAACTCTAAAAATATTCACGTACAATCCACCCATAGCGTTTTCGCTTACATCAAACAAAGCCCAAGATAAGTTCATTAAAATATGTAGAAAAATAGGAACCCATAAGCTATTGTTCCACTCAATATAAAGCCATGCAAACCAAACAGCACCAATGGATGTTACCAAGAATATTCCAGTTGATTCGAGCAGAGAACTTCCTTGATAAATATGAGCGAATCCAAAAATAACAGCACCAATGAGTGTGGCAGGAATAAATCCCCTACACAATTTTCTAAATAATAATCCAAACAAAAAACCTCTAAAGAGAAATTCTTCCATAAATCCTGCAAAAAACGTTTTATCTGCGAGGTTTAATGCGCTTAAATTAAGCATATATTTAGTTAAATCCTAATGCCTGTTGATATTCCAAGCGATAAAATATTTCGATTTAACGAAGCATTCTTTGAAACACCTAAAACTCCCATCTGAACATAAGGATGTACAAATAAAGTTATTTTATCAGTGTTTAAATAATCCATTCCAAAACCAAGATTTCCAAAAACATTGAAAGTTCGAAAATCTGTTGAATTATCTTCGTTGACTTCCCTCTCTTTAGTTCCATCAGCATAAAACAATTTACTGGTAGTCGTATTTGAAATATTAATGATGCCACTTACACCGAGTAAAATGTAGAACTGATTCTTAAATTTATATTTATAATACACTGGAATTTCCAAATTGTGATGATTGTAAATAAACTGTCCTTCTGTTGGTTGATCTGGATCATTCTCTTGTATTCCTAAAACTGGATCTACGTTGAATATTAAATCCATCTTTTTAGTTCGCTGCCCATTATTTTGATAGCCCAATCCAAAACCTATTGCAGATTTTGTATTTAACTTGTATTCGACAAAAAGATTTCCGCTTATAGACGGCTTGCCTCTTTCTATATTACTAAATCCATTTTGAACCGAACCAGGCGTAGATCCATCATTTGACATCATTCCAAACGAATAACTTGGATACAAGTTAATTCCAAAATCAAATTTACTCTCTTGTGCTTGGATCGTTACTAAGCAAAATAGCATGAATAATAAAGAAAAGTATGTGGTTCTCATATTTAAGTTTTAATATGGATCAATAACGAGGGAAATAGAAAAATGTTTTTCTATTTAAAAAGTTTAATTGTCAGGAACTCTCAAATAAAAAGAGCTTGATTTTTCAAAGTCAGAGAACATAATTACTTCTCCGTTTTCATCTCTCAAAAACCACTTTCCTTGTTTTGTTTCATCATATTTAACCTGTTCAAAATGTCTTGTATCAATTTCTTTAATATTGCTCACGTAAAACTCATGATCCACATAAAATTCTTCTTCAAAATTTTCACTGTCTGAAAAAGAAAGGAAATTTCTAAAAACAATAGGTGATGTTTCTTTTGAATAATCTAACTCGTAAACTTTAGTCATTTTATTCGGTTTATCATTTCTAGGAACTTCGGTATACTTTTCCGTTTTATTAAATTTATATTCATCATAAGGATAAATATAAAGCTGTGATCGCGTATACTTTGATCGTGGCGGTATAAATGTGATTCGTTCCGCCTTCGTGGTAGATGAGACAATCGTTCCTTCCGTTGTTTTGCCCGGCACAAAAGGAATCGCATAGTAATAGCTCTCGTAATATGCCTTTGACTCTGTATGTTCTTGATCAATCCAATAATTTAACTTCACCGAATTATCGATATATGAAGATTTTTTCCAGTCTACATATAGAGGAACGTCTAATTTATTGAAAATAGTAAAGGTCATCAACCCCTTTTCCGCCCAAAAGTCATAAGTAATTTGCAACGAATCATTTTCAAACACATACGCATTTTCTTCTAACTGAATGTCGGAACTCTTTGTTTCAAATACTTGAACATAAGTTTTACAACTAAGTAAGAGTATAAGAAGCAAAGCAAGTCCTGTGATTTTCTTCATGTTGATTAATTTTAATGTA
>JBBEBO010000052.1:0-37434 GCA_040882265.1 Brumimicrobium sp.
ATACGTCATTGGTAGCATCGCGAGAGGTCTTGTTTCGTTTATCCGGACACTAATGATTTGCTAAATATATTTGATGGCCTATTTTATATTCGAAAGATGAAACCTTGTACAAAAAAAAGAAAGTCAATAATTATTACTCAGCAACAACCTTCTTTTCGACCGTACCATCAGTGTACATATAAATTTGAGGTATATTGGGCTTAAAATCTACCTCTCTACCCATAAAATCAACGATTTTAAGAAGTTTTTTCTCAGTGTTTAGACTTTCACTCTCCAAATTAAGGTGTTCGTCCCAAATTTCCTCAACAAACTCAGGGTGATCAATAAACGGATTCCTATTTTCTTGGTAATCATAATAGATAATATCATTTCTGTTGCGTTCCCAATCATCAACAGGATCAGCTAAATGCCATTGATATAAATCTGATAACTTCGCATGAATTGGCAAGTTTGTATAATTATTTTGAGGAATATAATCAACAATTTCCAAATCAACTTCTCCATTTTCTCCTTCGTAGCGAGTCGCCATATAGAATATCATACGTGCAACATCGCCTTTAACTTCTGCTCGTGGCTCCCAAAAGAAATCTGTCGAACTTGTATAACTGCCTGTTGCTCCATCAGCATCAATGTATTCTTCATCGCAATCAGCAAACCAACGACTATCCCTAGCAGAGTTAACACTAATATCTGTTGGTCGTATCGCATGAACATCTGTTCCGGGCCCTGGAGATGTGCCAAAATCTCCGCGTGACTTCGCCCAAACGTGTTCCCTATTCCATCCATTACCGTTATCATACTCTTGATTACCATCCAAAGTCCAACCTGAATATAATAGAATCACATTGTTTTGATTAATGGTATCTTTATCCGTTTCCTTCAAAATATCCCAAACATCCGTTCCACCACTCGTATATGGAAATTCCACGTGATTGTCAATGATATTATTCAACTCTTCTTTTAACTGTTCACCGCTTAAACCGTCAGCAGAATCATAATAGCCTGGTGGTATTTGGCAAAATCCATTTAAGAAAGCTGATAAACAGATAAATAACAATATATTAGATAAAGCAAGCACGTTTTTCATACCTCTAAGTTAGTTAATTTGAAATAAATAGGTGGAATTTTACCAGAAACAAAAGGGCAAACGTATTTAAAGTTAAATCTCGAAAAAATATATTTTATTACGCCTGTCTGAACCTAGGCATGGATTTTTGGGACAAAAATATGCGCTATAATAAAGATTCACTTCATTCTTCTTTGGTTTTAATAATCTAATAAAAATTTGAATCCGAAATTTAACCTAACAGAAACATAGGGAAATTTGTTGGATTCAATCAAAATAAAACTGAACAATATTTTTTTACAATCCCTCCACTTCCTCAACAGCACTTTCAAACAAATGAATAACATGCTTGGTTTTATACTGTTCAATTTGCTTTATTTTTAACAACTGAACAATATTCATGCGTTTTCGCTTAGGTTCAAATCGAAAGGTCATATTTTGGTTTACGGGACTACTAACTTCAGCTGAAATATAAGTTGCTCCATTAGCAGATTCTCCTTGTTTTAGAAGAAAAGTGGTGTCCTTGTTTTGATAAATAAAAGTAATCTCAACCTTCGTACTTGTATGGTTAATCACTTCTACTCTGTTTTCATGCATAACAGCACATTCAACGACTTCTTTTTGGGGTTTATTCTTTTTCTGGGGTTTTTCCTTTGTTTCTTTAATTGGCACTTTCTTGGGTTTAGGACTTGGATTATTTGGAACCTCTAATTTTGGGATTCGTCCTGGTCCATCGTAGTTTTCATCTTTTTCAGAAACTAATTTTCCTTTTTTATCGAATGTTGTATATTTATAATAGCGCTGAATACCAGCATCAGGATAACTGGAATAATTAGCCTTATGTACCATTCCATTTTTGTGATGCGAAAAACTTACGCTTCCTGAACCGTGAATTGTCCGAATGTGGTTTTCATAAATAGTATCCCCTTTTAACCCGCATTATTCATGAATTTCCTATTCCAAAGCCAAACTGTCCCGCCAAAGGTCGGACAGGCTGCTACCTTTGGAAATGCTCAAAATTTTTAATACCCAAAAGTGGGTTGCAATTATGCGCATTAAAAATGTCTGTGCTTCCCAAATCTATTGACATTTTGACTTTTCATCACGAAAACTTATGAATAATACGGGTTAAATTAAAAGCAAATGCTTTTCCTTCTCTCGTCTCATTGAGAAAAGAGAACGTAGACACTTTTCCGTTTGGGAAGTAGTGTATATGTAGGGTATCGATTTGCGCTTGAACGCCAAACACAAATGTTATTGGTATCAAAAATAGTTTAATAGATCTCATATAAACCATGTTTTCAAATGTTGTGCCAAGATATTTTATGTTTTTTTGTTTTAATCAATGGTCTTAGTTCAAAGTTTCAAATACAAGTTTCCATGATCACGTATTAACCTATTTGCCCAACATTATCTCAAATGAAATAAAAGACTTCAAAATATATCCTACAATATTGTATTTTTATCAAATATTTCAATTGAATGAATCTCCAAACAAAACAATTACACATCAGACCAATCCATACCAACGATGCAAAAGCATTGTACAAGTACCGTTCTGATCCTGAAACTTACAAATATTTGAGTTTTATTCCTCAAGATATAAGTGACGTAGAACAATTCATTAAAAAATCGGCGAAAGAAATTGACGTTTCTGGAACATGGTTTCAGTTTGTTATTTTATTGAAAGATACAAAATCAATAATTGGAGATATTGGAGTTCACTTTTTGGGCAATGACACAGAAAACAAACAAGTGGAAATTGGATACACACTCGATCGTGATTTTCGAAATAATGGTTATGCAACAGAAGCACTTTCAGCCGTAATTGATTACCTGTTTAGTTCCTTGAACAAACATAGAATAACAGCTTCAATTGACCCAATCAATAAACCTTCTATTCAGTTAATTGAGCGTTTAGGGTTTAGAAAAGAAGCGCATTTTAAAAAGAGCCTATTATTTCATGGAAAATGGGTTGATGATTTGGTGTATGCGATATTGGCTAAAGAATGGAGTGAGAAGAGTTAATGCTTTTAGCTCGATAAAAGCAAAACAGCCGCCTTGTACAATTCGAAGTTATGAAGGACTACCTAGCGTATTGATTCTTGGTATGGTTGATATTCAGGGCTCGCAAATAAAAATGAAGAATATAAAACAAAATGGAAAAAGAGAATGTTATAATTATAGTAGACATTGTACTTTAATTTAAAAAAGCAGACTAAAGTAGATAGATAACAAAAAACAAATATCATGAAAACTTTAAAATTTAAAAACGGAGATCAATTACCTGCATTAGGTCTAGGAACATGGAAATCAAAACCTGGTGAAGTTGGTAAAGCTGTATTAACGGCAATAAGGGAAGGATACAGACATATAGATTGTGCAGCAATTTACAATAACGAAAAGGAAGTAGGTGAAGCATTGAGTCAAGCTTTTAAAGATAAAATCGTAAAACGTGAAGAAATTTGGATTACTTCTAAGCTCTGGAACGACTCACATAAAGAAGAGCAAGTGATACCCGCACTTAAAAAGACTTTAGAAGATCTTCAGTTGGAATATCTCGATCTTTATCTTGTTCATTGGCCAGTAGCATTCAAACAAGGTGTATCTTTCCCCGAAGATTCTAATGATTTTTATTCTTTAGAAGAAGTTTCTTTAACTGAAACATGGAAAGGTATGGAGAAAGCCTTTGAAAATAAACTGACTAAGCACATAGGCGTATCCAACTTTAAAGAAGAAAAAATTCAACAGTTGATAGACAGCTGTTCTATATCTCCAGAAATGAATCAAGTTGAAATGCATCCATTTTTGCCACAAGAAGGTTTGGTGAAGTTTTGTAAAAACAGAAAAATTCATCTTACCGCCTATTCTCCTTTAGGTTCAGGAGATCGCTCTGAGAAAATGAAACAAGATAACGAACCCGCATTATTGGAAAATGAGGTGATAAATAAGATAGCCAAAAAACACAATGCATCTTCAGCTCAAATTCTCATTAGTTGGCAACTGCACAGAGGTGTTGCAGTAATTCCAAAATCTACAAATTCTGGTAGAATAAAAGAAAATATTAATGCAGCTTCAATAAATCTAGACCTAGAAGATGTAAATAAAATAAACGATATCGATTATGAATTTAGATTTATTGATGGCTCTTTTTGGAAACAAGGTGGAGAAGAATATTCTCAAAAAGCACTTTGGGGCTAAAGAGTCTAAATCATTTCTAGCAGAAGTCATTATTCAAAATAAGCTACCTTTTTTATTAAATCAATATTATCTTTGATAAATAAACCAACGATTTTACCTTTTTAGAAGTTACATTTTATATATCTTGTAAAAAAAATATAGATGCTAATAGAAATCAATGAGTTCAACATCGATCAACGCTTAATTGACGATGTAGTGAAAGAATTAAAAGCGGGAGAAATAATCATCTACCCTACTGATACTGTATACGCAATGGGGTGTGACCTAAACAATAAAAAAGCCCTGGAAAAGCTAGCGAAATACAAAAACGTAAAGCTAAATAAAACCCAGTTTTCGATTATTTGTAAGGACTTAAGTGATATTTCTGAATATGTAAAACAAATCAATCGTCCCACTTTTAAGTTGATGAAGCAATCACTGCCTGGACCCTATACATTTATATTAAACGCAACAAATGAAGTTACAAAATTATTTGATGCTAAACGTAAAGAAATTGGAATCAAAATTCCTGATAATAATATTGTTCTGGCAATTGTTGAAAAACTAGGGAATCCACTTGTTACAACTTCTTTGCATGACAATGAAGACGAATTAATGGACTACTTTACTGATCCTTACGAAATCTTTGAACGTTTTGATGACAAGGTTAAAACAATTATAGACGGTGGCCCTGGTAAATTAAAAGCTTCTACTATTATTGACTGTACAGGCGATGAACCTATTCTAATAAGACAAGGTGCAGGAGAAATTTAACTCGATGTATTCACGGCTTAATTACCAACACAATTGTCTGATAAATTTTAAAAAAAACATGCATTTAAAAATTTTCTTTTTACATTCACAACTTGTAAAATAGAACCAATTATCAAGATAATGATTGTAGCAGAAAACATTCATAAAGAATTCGATCTCACAAAGAAACAACAGAAAGAAAACAATACAACGGATAAAAAAGCCATTGCTGTTGATGGCGTTAGTTTTTCGTGTGAATCAGGAAGAATATTTTCACTTCTTGGCCCAAACGGTGCAGGTAAAACAACAACTTTAAGAATGCTCGCTGGCATTATTCAACCTACATCTGGAAAAATTGAAATCAATGGCATTGACATGTCTAAAAACCCAACTGAAGGCAGAAAACACATTGGGTTTCTAACTGGTTCAACAGGTTTGTATGAAAGGCTAACTCCAAATGAGCTTATAAAATACTTTGCGGATTTATATAATGTTCCAAAAGATATTTTTGAAAATCGAAAAGAAAATCTTTATACACTTTTGGATATGCACGATTTTCAAAATAAGCGAATTGGGCGTTTAAGTACAGGGATGAAACAAAAAGTCTCCATCTCAAGAACGATGATACACGATCCCGATGTAGTCATTTTTGATGAACCAACAAGTGGATTGGATGTCATTACAGCAGAAAACATCATAAAACTTATTGACGACTGTAAAAAACAAGGGAAAACAGTTATTTTTTCATCACATATCATGAGTGAGGTCGACTTGCTTTGTGATGATTTAGCCATTATTCATAAGGGAAAGATTGTATATGAAGGAACCATGGAGCTTTTTCGTTCTAATATGCAATCCAAAAATTTAACTGCTGAGTTTATTCGAATTATTAACGCTTCTAATTCAGTTATAGCATGATTTTCACAATATTTAATAAAGAACTTAAAGATACATTAAGGGATCGCCGTACAATTATCGCTATGATTGTCATTCCTGTGCTTATTTTTCCTTTGATTTTAGGAATTATGACGCAAGTTTCAGCAAGCTTTGAAGCAAAACAGAAAGAAGAGGTCTTTAACATTGCAATAGTCTCTAAAGACGCTTCAAATAGCTTTATTGAACACTTATCTTCAATTCCAGATTCACTTGGTCCGAAAAAACTTCAATTCTTTTCTGACACAACAGGAATAAGGGAAGAAATCTCAAAAGATTCCATTCAATTGGCTTTTGTCATCCCCCCAAACATTGAAGAATTGCGAAAAAACAATCAACAAATAGAAGTAGATGTATTGTTGAGAGAAACGAGTTTAGGAACTAAACAGCGCGCTCAAAACTACTTAACAATGATTGAAAAAATACTTTTACAAGAGCGATTTGAAAAATTGTCACTTGACCAAAAACTATCAGAGCCGCTTGCTATCAACTTTATGAATTTAGCTTCTGACAAGGAGATGATTGGTAAATTGGCAGGAGGCATACTCCCCTATTTGTTTATCATTTTTGGTTTTATCGGGTGTCTATACCCAGCAATTGATTTGTTTACTGGTGAAAAAGAAAGAAAAACGTTAGAAACACTTTTAACAACTCCTGTTTTACGCTGGAAAATTCTAGTTGGTAAAATGTTGGTTGTTGTACTTTCAGGAATCGCAGCAGCCACATTTGCCTTGATTGGATTATTTCTTTCACTAGAAGTCTTTGAATTGGTAGAAAATCCAAAAATACTTGAAGTTGTGAGTAGTATTCTGAGTATTCAGTTTATTTTGATGCTCTATTTGCTACTAATTCCACTTACAATTTTCTTTGCAGGAGTAATGATTCCAGTTACAATTTATGCTAAATCATTTAAAGAAGCACAAAGTATTTTAACGCCAATTAACTTTGTAATTATTCTACCAGCATTAGTAGGCTTTCTCCCAGGGATAGAATTAGATTATACAACAGCTTTAATCCCAATTGTTAACATAGTACTCGCTTCAAAAGAACTCGTAGCAGGAACATTGAGCTATGATTTAATGTTTATTAGTTTTATGACCATGGTTGTTTTCGCAGCATTATCGGTCATCGTTTCATATAAACGCTTTGGAAAAGAAACCAATATTATTAACTAAGAATAAAGAAACAGATTGAAAAGTTTTTCAAATTTCATATTAGTTGTTTCAAGTGTAGTTTTTGTTGTTTTCACTTTTTCATGTAAAGGCGATGAAGAGAAAACAGAAACTCCTACGCTAGTTTTTGATTACTTTGATAAAAATACAGCTGTTGAACGCCTTTTTAATTGGAATATCGATGCTGTGTATGTAACCCTTCCAGAATGTTTTGAAGAAAATATATACCAACGTTTCAGTATTACAAGCGAACATGATTATTCATGTAATAGCAAAAATGCTTTTTTTTCAATCGATCACTTCAGCAAAGAAGATATTTCATATTATAAAAAATACTTTCAAGAAGAAAAGTCTATTGATGATTATTCAGATGAAGAAGTTATTTTAGATTATATTAAGAGCACTCGTGTTTCCAATATTTATGGCTCATCATCATCCATTCTTAGTTCTAAGGAAACATTTCAGCAAAAAGATATTTATTTAATTGCCGTAACTGGGCGAGCAAATGATTATGAAAATAGTTTGTACTATCAATTTGGAGCAATTCGTTTAAAGGATAAAATATATTTACTTCAATTCATTGTAAATGAAAATGATATTAATTTTTATCATCAAGATATTATGAAAATTTTCAAAAGTATCAGACACGCATAAATGTCACTTTCAATCAAAATCATACAATCACTGTTAGAAGAAGAGCTCCCGGGAGAGCAAGCACACTTAGAGATGTCTCCTTTGGGAAGAACCCGCTCTTCTGAAGCTATAAAGAATGCTAAATTTGTGCAAAATAGCGCTGTAGCTTTAGTACTTTACCAAACTGAAGAAACGCTTAAGTCAATTTTGATCCAACGCCCAATTTATAAAGGGAATCACAGTGGTCAAGTTTGTTTACCAGGCGGTAAAAAAGAAGATTTTGAAACAAATTTAGAACAAACTGCAATTCGAGAATGTATCGAAGAAACTGGTTTAATACGTAATCATTTAAATTTACTCGGTGCTTTAACGCCTGTTTATATCCCTGTAAGCAATCACCATGTTCAACCTTATGTTTTTTCTTACAGTACAACTCCAGATTTTGTTCCCGACCCAAGAGAAGTTGCAGAAATCATTCCGTTTAATATTAAGGATATCCTAGAAGTAAAGAAAATTCAAACTACTGATATTCGAATTACTAATGAACATATCTTAAAGCAAGTCCCCTACTACGAAATTCAACAAAAAGTTGTATGGGGAGCTACAGCGATTATACTTCATGAGTTTAAAGTGATCTGTGAAAGATGGGAAACAAAGTAAATAAAAGCGTAGCAGTGCAACATGGCTGTGTTGCAGTTGTACTGATACACTTCACTGCTACATGGTGAAAAATACAAAGCAAAGCAACCTTTACTCATTTGACAACTCTTTACCTAGTTCAGTATAATCAATACCATCAAAATTTCCAGAACTCATCATAAGTAAAACTTTATTATCCCAATCAAGAGAACGAATGAAATTTAGAACATTTTCTGTTGAAGTTTCAATGCGTACATTACCACCAAACGCATTTTTGACTTCTTCTGCAGTAATCGGTTTTAGTTTTTTATGCTTTACAACTTCATGACTAAAGTAAACGAGCGCATGATCAGCGCTATCCATTGCATTTTTGTATTGTGGTAAAAAATCTTTTTTAAGCGATGAAAAAGTATGAAGTTCCATACAAGCAACCACCTCTCTGTCTGGATATTGTTCCTTTACAGCTGAAGTCGTAGCTTTCAATTTAGAAGGTGAGTGGGCAAAGTCTTTGTACATAACAAATCCTTTACTTTCTATTACTTTCTCGAGTCTTTTACCCGCACCTGTAAAGCCTTTCATGGCGTTGAGAAATGCCTCTTTTTTAATCCCTAAAGAAGTACAAACTTCCATTGCACCCATCAAGTTCTGAAGGTTATGCGCACCGAAAATACTTAATGAATATGTATTGTCTTCATATTCTAAAAGCGTACCTTTTTCAGTTGTTGAATATTTTGGAGTATCATAAGCAACAGTTTTTAATTTGTTACTAAACGCATTCGCAATCCTTTTTACTTCGCTATCAGAAGTATTATAAATCAAGGTACCTGAAGGTTCTATAACCTCACAAAATTGTTCAAACTGGGAAACATAATTCTCATAAGTAGGGAAAACATTAATATGATCCCATGCAATCCCACTGATTAGCGCGATATGTGGAGCGTAAAGGTGAAACTTAGGTCTGCGATCTAATGGAGAACTTAAATATTCATCACCTTCCAAGATGATTGTATCATTTTTTGAAGTTAGTTTAACCATACAGTCATAGCCTTCAAGCTGAGCACCAACCATGTAGTCTACAGGAAAGTCCAATTGTTGCAAAGCGTGTAAAATCATTGAAGTAATCGTAGTTTTACCATGTGAACCGCCAATAACAACACGTTTTTTATTTTTTGCTTGCTCGTAAATATATTCAGGATATGAATAAATAGGTAAATTTAGCTCTTCCGCCATTGCCAACTCGGGATTATCAGCCCTAGCATGCATTCCCAAGATCACAGCATCTAGTTTTTTGTGAATATTCTCTTTCTTCCAACCAATTTTTTCTGGAAGAATCCCTTCTTTTTTCAAACGTCCTTTTGAAGGTTCAAAAATTTCATCATCAGAACCTGTGACCTGCATGCCTTTTCTAGACAATGCAATTGCCAAATTGTGCATAGCGCTTCCTCCTATTGCTATAAAGTGAACTCTCATTCTTTAAAATTTTGCTTGAAAATAGATAAAATAATATCATTGCGGAATTAATTCTAAACCGATATTTAAATCAATTAAAACGAAAATTAGATATCCCAACCGATCAGCCCCTCAACTTCAGTACTTGACAATAAAAAGTCTGGATTTTTTTGCTCTAATTGCAGACTTAAATATTTTTTTGAAGGCGTCATCCATTTTGAATTGCTTGGGTTTGAATTATCGATTAATATTGTTAATTGGTATAACGTTGTCAGCCGTTCAAAAATGTGCTTTGCATTCAACTCTAACGCATCTTTATCAAGTGATTGGAAAGAAGCTACTTTGTTTTGAATCGAATTTAAATGATCAGTGATTAATTTGTCATATTCTGGATCTTTTCCTATAACCGAAGCTATTTCAGTTAACATAACATGAAGTCCTTCCGATTTAAATGAAGCTCTTAACATATCCAAAACCATAATATTTCCAGCTCCCTCCCAAATTGGTAAAACCATTACATCACGCATTATTTTAGGCATAACTCCATCTTCAATATACCCCATTCCTCCCATAAGTTCCATACTTTCTCTAACAATATAAACCGCCTTCTCAGCAGACCATTTTTTTACCATTGGAGTCAAAATCCTTGATAATTGCGCTGCATTTTTATCGCCATTATCAGCTGCATCTAAGGATTCAATGGCTTTCCATGTCAAATAAAAATTAGCAACATGGAGGCTACCCAATTCAAAAAACTTATCGCGTATAAGCGGATGATTAATTGCTTTATCATTAAAACTTTCTCTATATAAATTAAAGTTATATGCTTCAATTAACCCTCTTCTTGCACCTGAAAGCGCAGCAACAGAATTGTACAAACGCGACAAATTAATCATATCTGTCATGATTTTAAAACCTTTAAACTCCTCTCCTACCAGCTTACCGATAGTTTTATCCATTTTACATTCTGCACTGGCCATTGAGCGAACACCCAACTTTTCTTTAAGGCGTATAATTGGAAGTGGGTTTTTCTCGCCATTCGGTAAATTTTTCTCAATCATAAAGATGGAAAGTCCTTTTGTTCCTGGAATATTGTTATCGGTTCTTGCAAGTGCAAAAATGATGTCTGCATTCACATTGCTACAAAACCATTTTTCGCCTTTCAAATAATACAAGTCTTCAGTACCATTCACCTTTTCAGCTTTAACAATATTTCTACCAACATCTGATCCTCCAGACTTTTCTGTTAAGAACATAGCACCAGTGTAAAGCTCTGATAAGTTTTTCGTTGCTATTTTAGGAATCAAACGCGCTTGATCTTCAGCATTTGTGTGAATGTCTATCAATCGAGCAACTCCATCTGTCATGCAAAGCGGACAATACTGCCCTAGTTCACTCAATGCATAAATGTAACCGCTCGAAAAACCTAGTTTATGTAAATCTGATTCGTATTTTTTTCGCAGTTCTGGTTTCCATTTCACTGTAAACATCTCTGAATCTATTGCAATTTGCATTAATTCAGCATAAGAAGGATGGAATTTGACTTGGTCGATCGTTTCTCCTAAGTTATTTCTTTTGACTAATTGAGGTCCATTTTGATCCGCATCAAGAGATAAAGCATCCATATTTATAGCTGCTTGACGACCGACCTCAACCCATTTGTTTTCCATATAGGAAATTGCATCTTTAGTTAATTTTCTACCGAGGTATTCCTTAAGGATTAAATCACTTTTGTAAAAGTTCTGACTTTTTTGAAGCTCTTGAGAAAGAACACTATTTTTAATTTCTTTGGCTGATTGTGTATGTGACATGTTTTCAAGCTTTATTTTCTTAATAATCAAAAAAGATAAATATAATGCTTTTCAAGTGAAAATATTATTTGAAACAATGAGAAAGTAAATTATACATCATTTTTGAACTTTTCCTTGAATTATGACCATAAAATCGAGCATTTCAATTATTTTTAGCCCACAATAATTTTAAATTATGGCAATATCAAAGAAAGATCTTGAATTTAATAAGAATGACGACGCAATGCGTATGAAAATTTCTCAATTAGAAAGAGAACTTCAACAAATATACTTGGGTGGTGGCAAAAAGAAAATTGAAAAACACCATAGTAAAGGAAAACTCACAGCAAGAGAGCGCATAGACCTATTACTTGACAAAAATACAGAGCGCATAGAAATTGCTGCGCTAGCTGGAAAAGGAATGTACGAAGAACACGGTGGATGTCCTTCTGGTGGCGTTGTAATCAAAATAGGTTATGTTTCAGGTAGGCAATGTATTGTTGTAGCAAATGATGCTACAGTAAAAGCAGGAGCATGGTTTCCAATTACTGGAAAGAAAAACTTGCGTGCACAAGAGATTGCAATGGAAAATAGATTACCTATTATCTATTTAGTTGATTCAGCTGGAGTATTTCTACCAATGCAAGATGAGATTTTCCCAGATAAAGAACATTTTGGTCGTATTTTCAGAAATAATGCTGTGATGAGTTCGCTTGGAATTACACAAATTGCAGCAGTCATGGGTAGCTGTGTTGCTGGAGGCGCATACCTTCCCATCATGTCTGACGAAAGTTTAATAGTCAACAAAACGGGGACAATTTTCTTAGCTGGTTCTTACTTAGTAAAAGCCGCAATTGGTGAGAGTATTGACAATGAAACTTTAGGTGGAGCAACAACTCACAATGAAATATCGGGTGTGTGTGATTACAAACCAGAAAATGATAAAGAATGTCTTGAAACTATTCGAGAGTTAATGGGGCAAATTGGCGACCCTCAATCTGCAGGATTTAATAGAAAAGAACCTGTTTCACCAAAGAAAAACCCTAAAGATATTTATGGTATCATTCCAAAGGATAGAACAAAGCCATACGATGTAAAGGAAGTCATAAAGTGTATTGTTGATGACTCAAAGTTCACTGAATATAAAAAGGATTATGGTAAAACAATTGTAACAGCCTACGCTCGAATTGACGGCTGGAGTGTTGGAGTTGTTGCTAATCAAAGGCTTATTTCAAAAAGTGGTGAAGGAGAAATGCAATTTGGTGGAGTAATATACTCTGACTCTGCCGACAAAGCTGCGCGATTCATCATGAATTGTAACCAAAAGAACATCCCTCTTGTATTTTTACAAGATGTTTCAGGTTTTATGGTTGGTTCAAAAAGTGAACACGGTGGTATTATTAAAGATGGTGCAAAAATGGTTAATGCGATGGCCAATTCTGTCGTACCAAAGTTCACTATTGTAATGGGTAACTCTTACGGTGCGGGTAATTATGCTATGTGTGGTAAAGCTTACGACCCACGATTAATTGTTGCATGGCCAACTGCAGAATTAGCAGTAATGAGTGGAGCTGCAGCTGCAAAAACACTACTTCAAATCGAAGTTGCTTCACTAAAAGCGAAAGGTGAAAAAATCACACCTGAAAAAGAAAAAGAAATGTTTGATCAAATCAAAAATAGATACGACGAACAAATAAGTCCGTATTACGCCGCTTCGCGTATATGGGTTGATGCAATAATAGATCCTGTAGAAACCCGAAAGGTAATCTCTATGGGAATTGAGGCTGCGAACTTAAAACCTGCTGAAAAACCTTATAATGTAGGTGTTTTACAAACATAAAATAATATTATGCTAAATTGGCAATTTAAACATTACAACGATCTTCTTTTAAGTGAATTTCACGATATACTTGCTTTGCGAATTCAGGTTTTTGTTGTGGAGCAAAAATGCCCTTATCAAGAGCTTGACGGAAAAGATAAAAAAGCCTATCATTTAATTTGTAGAAATGGTAAAGGAAATGTCGTTGGGACAATGCGTATACTTCCTCCAGGTGTAAGCTACGAAGAAATCGCTTACGGAAGAATAGTACTCGACGAAACAGAGCGAGGCACGCAGCAAGGACATGATTTAATGCGAGAAGCTATGGATTTCACTAAAGCTGAATTTGGAGATGTGCCAATTAAGCTTTCAGGGCAAAAACACCTCGAAAATTTTTATAATAAACACAATTTTAAATCAACAGGAAAGGAGTATTTAGAAGACGGAATTCCACATGTTGAAATGATCTATAATCCGAAATAAAATTTATTAAAAATGAAAATAGTAACAAATATAGTGCTTATCGCAATCTCAGCCATCACACTTTATAGTTGTGGTTCCTCAAAAGATAAAAAGGATAAAGCAAATGAAAAGCCATTGACAGATTATTCTATCGAAACAGAATATTTAGATAAATCTGTAAAACCACAAGATGATTTTTTCCAGTTTGCAAATGGAACGTGGGTCAAAAACCATCCTGTTCCTGCATCAGAATCTAGGTGGGGAAGTTTTAATGAATTGGATAAGGCAAATAAGGTAAAATTAACTGAAATATTAAATGACGCGCTTGAAAGTGAAGCTGAAAAAGGAACTGATCTTCAAATTATTGGAGATTATTACGCTTCGATGAAAAACATGGATGTTAGGAATGAGTTGTCCTTTAAACCAATTATGAGTTTTCTAAGTAGCATCGTAAAGATTCAATCAAAAGATGAATTAGCCAGTATTGCTTCAAGATTACACTCTAAAGGTATCAGTGCTTTTTTTAACTTTTATATTGGACAAGACTTGAAAAACGTTGAGTATAATGTGCCTTATTTATCACAGGGTGGACTTGGACTGCCTAATCGTGACTACTATTTTGATGATTCAAAAAGTGATATTCTTGAAAAATATCATAAATATATAGCTACATGTTTTGAACAGATACAGCTAGATGACCCTGTAGATATAGCAAATAAAGTTATTCAGTTTGAAACTGATATGGCTAAAACAATGATGAAGCCCGCAGAATTACGTATTCCTGAAAACACATACAACCCAATCAACAGAAAAGAAGCTATTCAATCTTTGGATCACTTTAATTTTGAAAATTACCTTAACTCTTTAGATATTGAAAGTTTTGACTTTGTTGTTTTTGGTCAAATTGACTATACACAAACTTTAAATGAAATGATAGAAAATACTGACCTTGAGGTAATAAGATACTACTTAGCATGGAAATATATTAATCATTATGCTCCGTATTTAAACGACAAGTTTGTAAAGTTGCACTTTGATTTTTATGAAGGTACACTTTCTGGTAAAAAAGAAATGAAACCTATTAACGAACAAGCTATAGAGGAAATGACAGATAAAGCGGTAAAGACTGCATTAGCCAAAGAGTTTGTGTCAAGACATTTCTCAGAAGAAGGTAAAAACACAGTCAATGAAATGGTCGATAATCTGCTGGATGTTTATCGTAAAAGGATTAGTAACCTTGAATGGATGACCGATGATACAAAAGAAGAAGCTTTATTAAAACTTGAAGCTATAGGGAGAAAATTAGGCTACCCAGATGAATGGAAGGATATTAGTAAATTAAACATTGTACCTGACAACTATATCCAAAATGTTGATCAATGTGCCTTTTTTTCCCGTATGAGAAACCTTGAAAAGCTAAACAAACCAGTAGACAAAGAAGAATGGGGAATGCCTGCTCATATGGTAAATGCTTATTATCATCCTTTGTTAAATGAAATTGCATTTCCAGCTGGAATAATGCAACCTCCATTTTTTGATGTAAATGCTGAAGATGCTGTCAATTATGGCAGTATTGGAATGGTAATCGGACATGAATTTACACATGGATTTGACGATATGGGTAGCAAGTTTGCTGCTGATGGTTCATTTACGAACTGGTGGTCGCAAGAAGACAGAAAAAACTTTGAAGAAAGAACTGAAAAACTTGGTAAAACATTTTCTGGATTTTGTCCAATTAAAGGACATTGTATTAATTCTGATTTAACTATGGGAGAAAATATAGCTGATTTGGGTGGAATTACTATGGCATATCATGCATACACATTAACGGATGAATTCAAATCAGGCGAAAAAGTTAATGGCTACACTCCTGCTCAACGCTTTTTTATTGCTTATGCTCAACTTTGGAAAATAAATTATACCGATGAAGAGTTAAAAAAGCGTATTGCAACTGACCCTCATAGTCCTGGAATGTATCGTGTAAATGGACCTTTAATGAATTGTCCTGAGTTTTTCGAAGCTTTTAATGTAAAAGAAGGGGATCCAATGAGAAATAGCGATAAAAACATATCAAAAATTTGGTAACTATATAACTTTGAAGAAACAACTAATTGTTATTGCTGGACCAACAGCGAGTGGAAAAACATCACTCGCTGTTGAGTTAGCTAAACAGTTTAAATGCCCCATTATTTCAGCTGATAGCAGACAGTTTTATAAGGAAATGTCAATTGGCACTGCTAAACCAACAGAAACTGAAATGGATGGTATAAAGCACTACTTTATTAACTCACATTCCATTAACTCACCATTAAGTGCTGGTAAATATGAACAAGAATCTTTAGAAATTATTCAAAAAGAATTTTTAACACACGATCAGCTTATTTTGGTTGGAGGCTCGGGGATGTATATTGATGCTGTAGTTTTTGGGACTGATAAAATACCACATTCAAAGTCGTTGAGAGAGAAATGGAACGCACTTTATAAGAATAATGGAATTCGTTATTTACAGAAAGAACTAAAATTAAAGGACCCTTCTTATTTTAAAACCGTCGACAAAAATAATCATGTGCGCTTAATTCGTGCACTTGAAGTTATTGAATTAACTGGAGAAACATATTCATCACTACGAAAAAACACCAGAAGTAAACGTACTTTTAATACCTACTATTTTGTAATAAATCATTCACGAGAAGTACTTTATGAACGGATTAATAGCCGTGTTGATACTATGATTTCAATGGGGCTTATAAATGAAGTAAAGGATCTTATTCAATTCCGTGAACTCCAACCTTTAAATACTGTAGGCTATAAAGAAATATTTGACTACTTGGACGGTAAATCTACAAAGCAAGAGGCTATTGAACTAATCAAACAAAATACTCGTCGGTACGCCAAACGTCAAATCACATGGTTTAAAAGACACGATGAAGTAAAATGGATTGATTTTAATAATATCAACTCATTGATTGATACAGTTAATACTCAAATTAACACTAATCAGTAAACAATTTATCTCAGTAAAAATATATTTTTAGGTTTTATAAACTTTTTCCAATATTTTTGTGAATACCTCAATACAATTTAGTCTATGAAGTACTTAGTTTTAATTATTTGTACAATATTTCTTTTGTCTTCCTGCAAGAAAGAAGAGTTAACCTTTATTATTAAAGGAACAATTTCAGACAATACATTTTCTGGTGCGCTTCAAGGAGCAGATGTTAGATTATATGTTTATCCTCTTGGGTCTTCTCTAAGTGAGTATAAAAAAAATATAATTACCGACAATCAAGGTAGCTACAAGTTTGATTTGGAAAGAGATAAATATGAAAAAATTGAATTAATAATCAATAAGGATAATTATTTTAAAAGTAATAATACAATTACTTTTTCTAATTTAACCACTGAAGAAGACAATGTTTACAATTACTCACTTACGGCTAAATCCTGGACAAAGTTTATTTTTCTCAATCAACAACCTTCTTCCCAAGATGAACTTAAAATATTCAAAGACTCTGGTAAATCTGACTGTGATGGATGTTGCCCTGATGGATATTCATATTATTTAGGCGCAGTAGATACGAGCTTTTACTGTGCAAATAATGGCAACGAATACATGAGGTTTTATTATTGGGTAAACGGTAATGAACAAAACGGTTTAGACAGTGTCTACAATGAACCTTTTGATACTGTAGTTTACGAATATACTTATTAACTCAAATTTGAAGACTTCGAATACAGGTTAACATTCACACTCTTGAAGTTTCACAAAAGCTTTAGACTTCAATAGACAATTATTAATTTAAAAATATAAGCAAAAAAAATAGGCTGTCCAAAAAGACAACCTATTCTGTAATTTTATCTAAGATGAACTACTCACCATCTTGTTCTTGATTTTGACCGTCTTCAGCAGCTGCTTCTTCAGCACGTTTTTTGTACTCTAATGCTTTTTCTGAATTTCCTGCACGTCTGTGAACTTGGAAAAGAACATTTAAAACACCAGCATTATTTGGATCTTGTTCAATGTAAACCTCTAAAGGATCAATTGCTTTTTTGTACATTTCTTCGCTTCTTTTAAGAGTCGCATCGTAACTTGGATCGTTGTAATCCATTTGATTAGCAGCGCTGGTTAATTTTTCTCCCCGTCCAAGGTAAAGTACACCAAGATTATAAGAAGCATCAACATATTCTGGATCTATTTCTATCGCTCTTTTAAGGTTATTCTCCGCTTTTTTGTAAAGTTCTTCTACTTCATCTGATTTATTAGCATAACCCTCATCAGAAATCTCCATTTCTCTCATTTCAGCATAAGCTTTATCAGCATTCTCCAAGTAAATTGAACCCATTGAACTGAAAAGCAATTTATTATCTGGGTCTGCTTCTGCAGCAGCTTCAAAAAATTCCTCTGCCTTATCCATATCCCCTTGGTCAAGAGAAATATTCACACCTTCAATTGCCAAGTCAGCATTTTTTGGAAATACATCTCTGGTTGAAATGATAAACTCTAACGCTTCGTCATTTTTTCCTTCGTCTTTTAAAGAAGCAATTTCATTTTTAGCTGAAATTAACGCATTGTTTTTCATTTCATCATCTTCGATGTCAATCATTTTTTGAAGCTCATAAGCACCAGCAAAACCAGCATAAGCTAGATCAAACTCTTTCTTATCGAAATACGTTTTTCCAATCGTTCTAGCCATTTGGACTTTTTTGTCAATAAAATCCTCAACATCCCTTTTAAACTTCCGACTTTCGTAAGCAATTTTCAGAGATTCCTTGATCTCCTCCATTGTTTCTTCAGACTGAAACTGTTTTAAATCATCGTTGTCCTCAAGACTTGAAAGCTCAACTAAGCCAAAATGAATTATGGCGTTGTAATAATGAGCCTTTTCAAAATCTTTTGAACCCAAATCGTTTAAATTCTCCTCCTCCATTGCTGGATCTAAAAATTCTTTTGAGTTCAGGAGCACTTGTTTTGCTTCATCAAACTTTTGACTGTAAAATGCTGGTTCATACTTTTTGTATTCAACCGCAGCAGATACAATGTTACTTTTTTGTGCATTTAATTGAATGCCCACTAACATAGAGGCTCCAACAAGTGCAACTTTTATATTATTTAACTTCATAACTTAAATTTATCTTTTATTTATTCTTCTGTATTATCATTTTCCGTGCCATTCTCAGGAGATTCTCCATTTTCATCATCAAGAGTTTCAGGCGCAGCACCATCAACTATTTCTCCATCAATTATTTCTTCATCCTCAGATTTTGGAACTTTAGCTACAGCAGCAATTTCACCACCTTTAGAAAGTTTTATTACACGAACGCCTTGTGCAGCGCGGCCCATAACTCTCAATTGATCCACATGAGAACGAATTGTCACACCGTTTTTAGTGATAATCATTAAATCATCATCATCTGTAACATTTTTAATAGCAATTAAATTACCTGTCTTCTCAGTCACTGAAATCGTCTTAACACCTTTACCTCCACGGTTTGTGATTCTATAAACTGGATCGCCTGTTTCTGGATCGTTAAAGTAAGAACGTTTACCATATCCATTTTCAGAAACAACTAGAATACTGTTTTCGCTATCTGGCTCGACGCATATCATTCCAATTACTTCATCATCTGGCTTACTCATCTTAACCCCCTTAACACCGATTGAATTTCTTCCAACTGTTCTTACTGTAGACTCATTAAATCGAATTGCGTAACCAGACTTCTTACCAAGAATGATTTCATTGTTTCCATTTGTCAACTTAGCTTCTAGTAATTCATCACCATCGTTAATGTTTATTGCGTTAATTCCATTTGTTCTTGGGCGAGAATATGCTTCAAGCTTCGTTTTCTTGATGATTCCTTTCTTAGTACACATCACGATAAAGTTGTTGTTGACATAATCTTCATCCGTTAAGTCTTTAACATTGATGTATGCCTTAATAGAATCATCCTGCTCGATGTTCATAAGGTTTTGAATCGCACGACCTTTAGAAGTTTTACTTCCTTCAGGGACTTCAAACACACGCATCCAGAAACATTTACCTTTCTCAGTAAATATCAATAGATAATTGTGATTCGTAGCAACAAATATAGACTCTAAGAAATCTTTGTCACGAGTAGTTGACCCCTTAGATCCTGTTCCTCCTCTATTTTGAACTTTATATTCTGAAAGATTTGTTCTTTTGATATAGCCAGCATGAGAAATTGTTACAACAACCTCTTCATCTGGGATTAAATCTTCAATTCTCATTTCAGAAGCAGAGTATTCAATAGTAGAACGACGTTCATCGCCGTATTTATCACGGATATACTGTAACTCTTCTTTGATGATTTCCATTCTTCTCGATTCGTTTGCTAGAATATCCTTCAAGTCTTTGATTGTCTCCATCAAATCATCGTATTCAGCTCTTAATTTGTCCTGCTCTAGTCCTGTTAATTGACGTAGACGCATTTCAACGATAGCTCTCGACTGCAAATCTGACAGTTCAAAGCGCTCCATAAGCTTTTCTCTCGCCTCTTCAGGACTCTTAGAAGCACGAATCATCTTAATTACTTCATCGATATTATCTGATGCTATAATTAATCCTTCTAATAAATGCGCTCTTTCTTCTGCTTTACGTAAATCGTACTTTGTTCTTTTAACAACAACTTCATGACGAAACTCTACAAAATACTCAATTATTTCCTTCAAGTTCAACAACACTGGTCTACCTTTAACAAGGCAGATGTTATTTACTGAAAACGAAGTCTGTAAAGACGTGTACTTAAACAACTTATTTAAAACGACATTTGGAATTGCATCGCGTTTCAATTCATAAACAATACGCATTCCATTTCTATCAGATTCGTCTCGGATATCTGTAATCCCTTCTATTTTTCCGTCATTTACCAAGTCTGCGGTCTTTTTAATCATGTCCGCTTTATTCACTTGGTAAGGAATCTCTGTCACAAGAATATGTTCTTTTCCGTGTTTATTTTCTTCAATTTCTGCTTTTGCACGAATTACGATACGGCCTTTTCCAGTTTCAAAAGCTGATTTTACGCCATCATAACCGTAAATAATACCACCAGTAGGGAAATCAGGAGCTTTAATGTGTTGCATCAGCTCTTCAACTTCAATATCTTTATTGTCAATATATGCAACAATTCCATCCAAACATTCCGTTAAGTTGTGAGGAGCCATATTGGTCGCCATACCAACGGCAATACCACTTGCACCATTCATTAATAGATTAGGAACTTTTGTTGGCAACACAGTTGGCTCTTGTAAACTATCGTCAAAGTTATTTTCGAAATCAACTGTTTCTTTTTCAAGATCAGCCAACATTTCTTCGGCAATTTTTCTCAAGCGAGCCTCAGTATAACGCATTGCTGCAGGGCTATCACCATCCACAGAACCGAAGTTACCTTGTCCATCCACTAAAGGATAACGCAGTGACCAATGTTGAGCCATACGCACCATAGTATCATATACCGAGCTATCTCCATGTGGATGGTACTTACCAAGTACTTCCCCAACAATTCTTGCAGACTTCTTATGTGCCTTGTTAGAATACACACCTAAATCCTGCATTCCATAAAGAACACGTCTGTGAACAGGCTTAAAGCCATCACGAACATCTGGAAGTGCTCGAGAAACAATAACCGACATTGAATAATCAATGTAGGCTGACTTCATTTCATCTTCGATATTTATCTTAACGATTCTTTCTCCTTCTGCCATCTTGTCATTTTATTAATTAGCGCACGAATTTTGCGTACTTGTTGAAAGGTCGAAAATAGATAATTATTTTAAACATTTTAGATGTCCTATTTTAAATTTATAAACAAAAATCTGTGGAAAATTGTGGACAACTTCAACATTTTTGTCTATTATTCGTTTTATATTTGATTTGGCAAAGTTTATGATTGTGTCAAACGAATTATTTTAAGTATATTCGAAATTATGGAAGCAAAATTTTCACCAAGAGTAAAAGATGTTATTAACTTCAGTCGAGAAGAAGCTTTGCGTCTAGGTAATGATTATATAGGTGTGGAACATCTCCTACTCGGTCTTATTCGTGAAGGTGAAGGGCTAGGTATTCGCGTTCTTAAGGAGTTTAACTTAGATTTTGAGCAAATTCGATTTCAAATTGAATCTTATTTGACAAAGTCTGCAACAAGTACTCCTAAAGATTTGACAAATATTCCTTTAGTTAAACAAGCAGAAAAAGTATTAAAAATAACCTATTTAGAAGCGAAACTATTTAAAAGTCCTGTAATTGGAACAGGTCATTTGTTGCTTTCAATATTAAAAGATGAAAATAATGTAGCTTGCCGCACTCTTAATAAGTATGGAATAATCTACGAAAATGTAAAAGATGAAATTGAAGCTATGTTAGAAGAGAATAACCCAAGTGCTGAATTCCCAGGTTCAGCAGACGGTGGAGACGACGCTGGTTTTGCTGGCGGAACTGGATCTGGTAGTGGACCACGTAAATCTTCTGAAGCAAAATCCAAAACACCTGTTTTAGATAACTTCGGTAGGGATTTAACTAAAATGGCCGAAGCGGATCGCCTAGATCCTATTGTGGGTCGTGAGAAAGAAATCGAACGTGTTAGTCAAATACTTTCAAGAAGAAAGAAGAACAACCCTATTCTCATTGGTGAGCCTGGTGTTGGTAAAAGTGCTATCGCTGAAGGTCTTGCTTTGCGAATTGTTCAAAGAAAAGTATCACGTGTTCTTTTTGGAAAGAGAATTGTTTCTCTAGATCTTGCTTCACTTGTAGCTGGAACTAAATACCGTGGTCAGTTTGAAGAGCGAATGAAAGCTGTCATGGCTGAAATCGAAAAAAATCCTGATATCATATTATTTATTGATGAAATTCATACTATAATCGGCGCTGGAGGCGCTAGTGGTTCTCTTGATGCTTCAAACATGTTTAAACCCGCGTTAGCTCGTGGTGAATTGCAAGCAATTGGTGCAACTACTTTAGATGAATACAGACAGTATATAGAAAAAGATGGCGCTTTAGAACGCCGTTTTCAAAAAGTATTGGTTGAGCCTACTTCAATTTTAGAGACCGAACAAATACTTGATAATATTAAGGAAAGGTACGAAGATCACCATAGCGTTACATACACACCACAGGCAATCAAAGCTTGTGTTTCGCTGACTGATAGGTATATTTCTGATAGACACTTACCTGATAAAGCCATTGATGCGCTAGATGAAGTTGGATCAAGAGTACATCTAAAAAACATCAATGTACCGCAAGAAATCATTGATATTGAAGAAAAAATTGAAGAAGTTAAAGAAGATAAAAATGAAGTCATCAAGTCGCAACAGTACGAAAAAGCGGCTGAGTTAAGAGATAAAGAGAAGAAACTTCAGGATAAACTTGAAGTTGCCAAATTAAAATGGGAAGAGGACACTAAAAATCACCGTGTAACAGTCACAGAAGAACATGTTGCTGATGTTGTTGCAATGATGACTGGAATTCCGGTTCAACGAATTGCTGAAAAAGAAAGTGGTAAACTCGCTAAAATGGCTGATGAGATTAAATCTCAGGTTATTGGTCAGGATGAAGCTGTTGAGAAAGTAGTACGTGCTATTCAGCGTAATCGTGCGGGGTTAAAAGATCCTGACAAACCAATTGGTTCCTTCTTCTTTTTAGGGCCTACAGGTGTTGGTAAAACACAATTGGCAAAAGTATTAGCAAGACATATGTTCGACACAGAAGATTCGCTAATACGAGTTGATATGTCTGAGTACATGGAGAAATTCTCAATCTCTCGCTTAGTTGGAGCACCTCCGGGATATGTTGGTTACGAAGAAGGTGGTCAGTTGACTGAAAAAGTGAGAAGAAAGCCATACTCTATCATTCTATTGGATGAAATTGAAAAGGCTCACCCTGATGTATTCAACCTGTTGCTTCAAGCGCTAGATGATGGGCATATGACTGATGGATTAGGTAGAAAAATTGATTTTAAGAACACGATTTTAATCATGACTTCTAACATTGGTGCAAGACAGCTTCAAGACTTCGGTACTGGTGTTGGTTTTGGAACTGCTGCAAGACTGTCTTCTTCCGAAGATGACCAAAAAGCGGTAATTCAAAATGCATTGAGAAAAGCGTTTTCTCCAGAATTTTTGAATCGTGTAGACGATATGATTTTATTTAAGTCTCTAGAACGTGAAAGTATTCATAAAATCATCGATTTAGAATTAATTCATCTTTATAAACGAATCAATAATTTAGGTTATGAAATCGAATTAAAGAAAGAGGCTAAAGATTTTATTGTTGACAAAGGATATGATGCCAAATTTGGAGCTAGACCTCTTAAGCGTGCTATTCAAAAGTATGTTGAGGATCCTCTTGCTGAACAAATTATTAATGCTAAAATTTCTGAAGGAGATAAGATTGTTATTACGCTTAACAAAGAGAAAGACGGTCTAGATTCTAAAGTAAAAAAAGGCAAAAGCACTGAAGAAGGCGAATCTAAAGCTGATAAAAAATAATTTTTAATAAATTTGGGAGTGAACTCTCACTCCCTTTTTACTTTCCTTATGTTTTATAAATTTATTATAGGTGTGTACTTTACAGTATCGCTTAGTTTTTTTGGTATTTCCCAAAGTACAGCATCTTTAGTTAATATTCCAGCATCTGTATTTGTCAATAAGGGTAAAACAAGCTTTGAAAAGATCCTCTATGTAGATAAAACAGTAAAGGAATCAATTAAAAAGTTATTTGACCTTGGTGAAATCTATCACGAACTTAACTATAAAAACAGCACTTTTGATAAGTACTGGGAGGTTTTTAATAATCAATGGTTTTTAATAAAACTCAATTCAAAAAACCCTCCGCTATTACTTTTTAAGGGGTTTAATTCCTTTATGGACGAAAAACAATACGTAGAGCTTTACGATATAAGGGAGGAGTTTCAAAAACGTATTTTTGCAAGTGCAGGTAATTTATTAGCTTATAATAAACACCCTTTCACTGATGAAATTGTATTATTTATTCACAAATATCCATGTTGTGAAAGTGCGAGTCACAACATTATCAGAGTGCGCCATATAAACGATAAAATTGTACAGAGTGACAGCTTTTTTGTAGGTAGAGACAGTGGTGATATGGTTGGTCCCTTCTACCCTAATTCAGTTGATTTTCCAAAAACGTATAAAACTTTGAACAAGAAAACACTTTTAAGATGGTCGCCAGCAGTTGTTGAACAAGGTGCTTTTGAAGGAAGAACTGAGAAAAATGAAATAATACATTATAATAAAGGAGCAATTTATCAGGTTCTAAAAGATCAAGCTGAATGGCAATTCGTAGTCTTTTATTCTGGAATAGCAGAAGAACAAAGCATGGTAATCAATTATACTAATTTTAAAATTCGTCCTGTTTACGGTTGGATTCAAAAATAACTTCTATTTTATCGAAAGACCTCTTATATTTGCAGCCGAAATGAAGGAAAATTACGCAGAATATTTAAATCACCCCGTTTTTAAAGTTACACGTGACATTATTACCGAAAACGGATTGGAAGCTTATGTTATAGGCGGTTTTGTTCGTGATTTAATTTTAGAGAGACCCTCTGTTGATATTGATATTGTTGTTGTTGGAAGCGGTGTTGACCTAGCTAAAATGGTTTCAGAAAAATTGCGCGTTAAAAAAGTCTCTTACTTTAAATCATTTGGTACAGCTCATTTCAATTATAAAAACCTCGATGTAGAGTTTGTAGGTGCGAGGAAAGAATCCTATCAGCGCGATTCTAGAAAGCCTATTGTTGAGGATGGAACACTTGCCGATGATCAAAATAGGCGTGATTTTACAATCAATGCACTAGCATTAGATTTAAGAAACAATAGTTTTGGTGATATCATCGATCCTTTTAATGGGCTAAAAGATCTTGAAAACGGTTTGATCAGGACTCCATTAGACCCAAATACTACTTACTCCGATGATCCGCTTAGAATGATGAGAGCAATACGTTTTGCTTCTCAACTTGATTTTAAAATTCATATTGATAGTTTAAATGCTATAAAAGACAACGCACATCGATTAGATATTATTTCGAAAGAGCGAATTAGTGATGAACTCAACAAAATAATTTTAAGTGCTACACCATCTAGAGGATTTAAATTATTGTTTTCAACACACTTGTTGCATCAGTTTTTCCCAGAGATGGTTAGTTTACATGGTGTTGATGTTGTTGAAGGAAAAACACATAAGGATAATTTTTACCACACGTTAGAAGTGTTGGATAATGTTGCTGTGGTTTCAGACGATTTATGGTTGCGATGGGCTGCTATTTTACACGATATCGCAAAACCACCAACAAAGAGGTTTAATAAGTCTGTTGGCTGGACTTTCCACGGGCATGAAGATATGGGGGCACGAATGGTTCCAAAAATATTTCGCCGATTGAAATTGCCTTTAGATGCTAAAATGAAGTATGTTCAAAAACTCGTTAGACTACACCTCCGCCCTATTTCTTTAGTAAAGGGAGACGTGACTGATTCTGCTATTCGAAGATTGTTAAATGAAGCTGGAGACGATATAGAGGACCTCATGAAGCTTTGTAATGCAGATATTACATCTAAGAATGAGTTTAAAGTTAGGAAATACAAAAAAAACTTTCAAAAGGTTCAAGAAAAATTAAAAACTGTTGAAGAAAAAGACCATGTTCGAAACTTTCAGCCTCCAATTGATGGGAAATTAATTATGGAAACTTTTGGTCTTAAACCCTGTAGTGAAATAGGAACTATTAAACAACAAATTAAAGAAGCAATTCTAGATGGTCGAATACCAAATAAATACGACTCTGCTTATGAATTAATGCTTAAATTCGGCGATGAGTTAGGGCTAAAACCTATACAAAACCATTAGCTTTGTTGTTTGTTAAGTAAAAAATAGATAAAAAATGCCAGGATTAAAGTTCAGAGTTTTATTAGATAGTGTTAAAGAAGAGGAAGTTTTCTGCGACATTATTGTAAATGATGATCAATCCTTTGAAGTTTTTTATACAACCATTCTTGAAGCGTTTGATTTTTCAAATGATCAAATGGCCTCATTTTTTGTAAGTGACGAGGACTGGAATAAGGGTGACGAAATTAGTCTTATGGATATGGCTTTCGGTCCAAGCGATATGGAAGAAGCTCCAGAACAAATGACTGATTTAATGATTCGTCAACGTATTGAGTCTCCTAAACAACGATTTATTCTTGTATACGATTTCCTTAATATGTGGATTTTTCTAATTGAATTACAAGAAATTCTTTCTGAAGAAATTCAATCTCCCAAAGTTGTAATGAAAGTTGGAGAAATTCCTGAAAAAATGAGAACTGAAGGAACAAATTCGCTCGAAAATATGCAGTTTGATACTGAAATCAGTGATGATTTAAAAAACTTTGACTTTGATGACGATGAGTTTGATGACGACAGTTTCGAAAATATTGACGATTTTGATATTTAATCCGAGTTATGTTTGAAGACGACCCAATTGGATATGCTATACACGACTACTTAAAAGGAGATGTCTCTCAAAACATTATAGTTCACTCTGATTTATCTGAAGACGATATACTCCCTTCCTCCTGTCTTTTTCGAAGCGAAGAGGAAATGCCTCATATCGAACAACTAGCACTTAAATCCGCCGAAGGAAAAGTTTTAGATGTTGGAGCTGCTGCTGGTGCTCATTCTACACTACTAACAAAACGAGGATTTGATATAACTGCAATAGACACCTCACCTTATGCTGTAAAGCATTTAAACAACATTGGAATTGATGCACAACAAATTGATATTTTAGATCTAACTGACAAAAAGTATGACACAATTTTCCTTTTAATGAATGGCATTGGAATTGCTGGGAAAATTTCCTATTTAACTGATTTTCTTGTACATTGCGCTTCACTATTATCAGAAAATGGAAAAATAATATGTGACTCAACAGACGTCCGCTATTTTTTTGAAGATGATGAAGGTGCTTTTTGGGTAGATTTGAATACGGATTATTATGGTGAGTTTAAGTTTAAGATGAAGTATAAAGAAGTAGAAACCCCTTGGTTTAATTGGCTTTATGCTGACTTCGAAACGTTGGAAAAACATTGTTTAGAAGCAGGTTTAAAAATTAAATTATTAAAAGAAGATGCACACGCATTTTTAGTTGAAATTAAAAAATAATATTTTGGATTTTATGTAGGTGCGTACGGCCGTTCGCACCTACATAAAACCCAAAAACAACATTGAATGAATAAAAAATTATAAAATGAAATTATTAAAACTTTGCTTATTGATGGTAACGCTGTTTACCAATCTTTTCAATGGATTTTCTCAAGACACCACTGCAATTGAACGCTCCTCTTCCCTGCTATGGGAAGTTTCAGGCAAAAAAGTAAAATCACCTTCCTATATTTTTGGAACAATGCACTTGATCCCACGTGAACAGTTTTTATTTCCAGAAAGCTTACAGGAAAAAGTTCGAAATGCCGATTTATTAGTTATGGAAATCGGCGGTTTAAGTGAGCAAATGAAAGGAATGCAACTCATGATGCTTGAAGAAGGTGAGCTATTTGATTATTTTACTGAAGAACAAGCTGACTCTATTTTTGATTACTCCGAAGAACACCTTGATTATTCTGAGGAGCAATTAAGAACAATGTTTGGTAAGATGAAACCTTTTGTGCTCATTCAATTAATGACAAAAGAAGCTTTTGGTGAAAATCCAGCGAGTTATGAAATGTCTCTAGAAAAAATCGCAAAAGAAAATGAAATTCAAATTGAAGGTTTAGAGACAATAGAAGAACAAATGTCATTATTTGACAACCTTTCAAACGAAGAACAAGTTGAAATGGTTATGTCGTCTTTAAGATCAGTTGAGAGCAGTCAAGAAGAAACGGAGATGTTAATAGAAGTATATCTTTCGCAAGATATAGATTCTTTGCACAAATATATGTTGGAATCAGATATGGACTTTACTACCTTCGAGGATAATTTTCTAAACAAAAGAAATCAAAAATGGATACCTAAAATAAAGAAAATGATTAAAAAGAATAAAGCATTTATTGCTGTTGGTGCAGGTCACTTAGGTGGCGAAAACGGCGTTATTCAATTGCTCATTAATGAAGGATACACTTTAAAACCGGTTGATTTATGAGATACTTTTTATTTGTTATTACTGCTTTATTTTTGTTAAGTTGCTCAACCTATTCTGATAATGATAAAAAGCAATTTGAAAAAGAAATTGAAAACTATATTGACTCTACAGGAGTTGAGATGCAACGAGCTGAAAATGGATTGTATTATAATATCATCGAAGAAGGAAAAGGTCAACCCATACGAATGACTGATCAAGTAACCTTTTACTATGAAGGTCAATTTTTAGATGGTAATTCTTTTCAAACAATTCCTAAAGAAGAAGCACTTACTTTTAATGTTAGAGAGTTAATCATAGGTTGGCAAGACGCATTAATGCTGATTGGTCAAGGAGGTGAAATCGAAGTAATTATTCCTCCTCACTTGGGTTATGGGACAAAGAAAACTGAACTTATCCCTGCTAATACAATATTAAAATATCATTTAAAAGTACTTGAAGTACGTTGATTTCTCCAACCAATTATTGAATTACAACTCTATTTATTTCACTACTTCCATTTTTAGAAGTTAATGCCACAATGTAAGTCCCAGCTGAAAGGTTTGACATATCAAACTGCATGTTTTCATTCCATTCAAAAGATTCAATCACTTTACCATCAATTGTTGTAAAGTAAACATTATCGATATTTTTGGCTGAAGCCGTACTAATTTGGAACTTGCCATTACTCGGATTTGGGTAAACTTTAAACGAATCATTATCATTATCTTGATTATCTATGCTTAAAAGTTGATCTTTATGTGCTGCGTTAACTGCCTCATCTACATTGTTTAAGCAGTAATCTTCCCAGTCCAATTCAATATTCATAGCTTCAGTTGCAGTACTTCCACAAACTTCATACGGTAAAAAGTCGATTGCATCTTTGTACCAGAGTGTCTGGTTTTGGTAGTGATTTTTTACGTTAAGCACTACTTCATTAGAATCAGAAAAACGGTTTAACTTTAGCTCTTCAGTCATATTTAATGTACCCAAATCACCATTGTTATTTGCTATAACATGCAAATCATAAGTCCCAGAAATATTAAAAGTGTTACAAGCAACTTCATTGTAGTTATTTTCTCCTTGAAATTCAAAACCACTTTTGAATTTACCTTCTACAGTATTCAATTTAATTTCTCCATTTCCCCCAGTAGATTGGTTAGAGATCAAACCATAATTAAAGTCCCCTCCTACTTCACTTGAGAAATAATTAGAATTTACCTCCAACTTATTCTCATCAATAATTGAAATTCCAAAAGCGATATAATCACTTGATCCTGAAGGAATATGAAATTCATTGAAACTAATATGGCCTGAATGATTGCCATTTAACGTAAGTCCTCTTGATACATTAACAAATAAATCATTTTTTACTTTAAGTGTAAGATCATTTTTTGAATTATTTAGGGAATTAATTCCTTGGTATAAATCAGTAAACGAATTGTCAAAAGTTGCACTTTGAATATTTGGTTTATTTGAAGTATTATTAATATTAGAATTCAAAGCATTGATTCCAGTACCTCTCTTATCCTCAACGATGTTTTCATTTCCATTGAAGTAATTTTTAGAGATGTGTGTTAATTCAACACCATCCAAGTTAATATGCACTTGGTTTGTAATGTTAGCTGTGTTTTTAAAAGTATTTTCAATGATATTATGCGTATTTTTTTTGCCTAGTGTTTCAATAACATTAATCCCAATTTTGTTGTTTTCAAACACTGACTTTTTGATTGTTAAACCACTACCGTACATATCTTCATTAGCATTGTATTTCGCTTTGGCAATATTTGATACCCCAATAGAAGCATTTTTGATAGTAGAATTATCCACTATGATGTTAGAAGTGCTATTAGCATTCCCCCAAAGTTCGATACCTCCCCAAGTACCAGAACAATCTGAAACGACGTCTAAAGTACTGTTATTTACTTCTAGTGAAGCACCAGCCTTAACAACAATACCAGAGTTTGGAAATCCTTGCCCTGAAGGTAAGTCTGAGTTTGAAGAAAAGTGTATTGTTTTATTATCAATTGAATAATCAACCCCTTCTTCGATAACAATTGTACCTCTAACGTTAATTTTTCCATCTTGATTTAAATCTTGCAGCACTGTATTCTCATCAGAAATGTATATTGAATTAGGATAATCAAACGCTGGTCCTTGTATATCTAATTCAACAGTTCTGTAAATTGAACATCCACTTGGACTTGAAATAGTAAAAGAATAATTTCCACTTGACAAATCTGTTCTTGTCCAATCGTTGCTACCATCAAACCACTGTAAGCTATAATTAGAAGTGTCTCCACTATTTAAGTTAATTGAAATGCTTGGCACACCATCAGAACAAGTTTCATCTGATACGATTGTTGTATAATCTATTGGTATCATGTTTTCAGCCATTTGTACAGCTGCGTGTGCATCTAAACGACCAGCTCCTAACTCTCCTATATAGTCTGAATTTTGAGCATCTACTGAAACAGCTGTCTGCTTTAATATATACGCTACTTCTTCTGTTGTTAAGCAAGGGTTGATGCTTAACATCAAACCTATTGTACCAGTAACATAAGGAGCAGCAAATGAACTTCCATTTCCAGTTGTATAGTTGTCATTTGCAATTGCAATCGCAACGTCATACCCAGGAGCAACTAAATCTACTGAATCGTTGTGTTGATGAGTTGTACTAGGGTCTCCAATTGTTCTTTCGTGATTGTCGTTAGGACCAATACTTGAAACCGCAATCACTTTGTCAAAGGCTGCTGGGTAAACATAATTTGAAGCACCACCACAAGTTCCACCGTTACCTGCAGCAGCCACTACGACAGTACCGTTTTCAACGACTTCGTCAATTACGCTTTGGTAGTAAGCATTATATGAACAACCAGATGCCCAAGATAGATTTACAACACGAGCTCCTGCGTATGAAGCTTGTAAGATATGGTTGTAACTCATTCCATAAAAAATCATATCTGATTTATAACCGATTGAGCTTTTCCCTAAACCGTTGTTTGTATTTCCTGCTGCTACTGATGCAACCGCAGTTCCGTGATTATAATTTGTTCCACTTACATAAGGTGAAATAAATGAAAAAGTACCACTTAGTTCTTCATGAACTGTATCAAAGTTAGAATCTAAGATTCCCAATTTAACTCCAGGACTACCTTTTGTAATCTCCCATGCATCTTTAGCGTTGATTAAGTCTAAAGCATAATTGTTTGAAAAATTATTATTGTAATCATTAGGTTCAAATAACAACTCAAAATCTTCTATCAAAACTGGGTTTGAAAAACCATCATTGTTGTTTAAATACTTCATCAATACATCGTAGTCGTTATTTACATTGATTTCATAAACATTTTGTAAATTTTCATTTTTAGATGCAGGTAGGGCTTTTTTCGCTTCATTAACATCGAACATTCTTTCGATTTCACTTAACTTTTGTGTTTGGTTTATAGTAACCCATATTATGTTTGATTGCGCAAATACTGACACAATAAGAGTTAAAAAAAGTAGCGTTAAAAATATCTTTTTCATATTGATTAATTTGAATGGTTTTCAATTTTCTTTAGGAAAGGAATCATACAAGAGTTGTATATAGATTCAATTACATCTATATCGAGAACTTCTAGTTCTTTAATCGACTTATACAGATCAGAATATTTAATTATATCCTTGATCATTTCTTTTTTCTTTTCTTGGTATTTCGTAGTCATCAGCATCTATTTGAGATCTAAATTAGGTGCTTAAACCCTGATATTTATTGAATTACTTGGTGTGTTTTGTTGAATTGAATGATTCCTTCTAGGGGCATCTAAGCAGTTGTTTTATTTAAGCTAAGTACCGCTATTTAAGCATTGTCTTGGTGTTGATTAAGTGTAAATACTTACACCTTAAGTTTGGAGGTTGAATATCAATAATCTATGGTGAAATCAAGGTGTGAAAACTTTCGAAGATGTATTTAATAGGTTTATGATTAGTAGGGACGAACGGCCGTTCATCCCTACAGTATATCCTACGACCTTGCACCACCCTGCTTAAATCTCTTCTCCTCAAATGAAATGAGAGGTCAAATTTATCTCGGGCGATTGTGTTATAAAATATAAATCAATTAAAAAGGGAATCCCGAACATTCGAGACTCCCTTTTAAATCAACACTATAATTACTACTATTTCCCAGTAGAACCAGGTTTACAATTGGCCGTCGGAATTATATTTTCCTTTTCTATACACCTCTACTTTTAAAAGTAGACCATCTTCATCATAAACATAAAGCCTACCATCCCAGAGTAAACCATCTTTAAAATCACCTTCCATCCACAATTCTTTATCATCATTGTAGATTTTGTTATAAGCATTTGGCTCAAAACTTTCTTTATCAATACTAGTTGGTTTTGGAGCGCTTTTCACATTTTCATGTTTAATTTCAACAGCAGGAGTCACTGTTTCGATAACCCCTGAAGTTTCTAAAATAGAACCATCGCTATCATAAGTTATTTTTTCTTTAATATCTCCATTCGGCCAATATCTTACTGCTTTATTTGTAGGAATTCCGTTTTCTGCTGTATAGGTAATTTCAGGTTTACCATTATCGTAGTAATAAACGATTTCACCAGCCTCCTTACCTACTTCACTGTAGTTACCTTCATAAACGAGCACTCCTTTTTCATTATAGCGCTTAAGAGAATCAACATAGCGGTTTTTATTGAACGTTCCTATTTCTTTTATTTTACCATTTGGATGATATTTAGTGAATTCTCCGTTAGGCCTATTATTTTCAAAATGACCTTCAATTTTCGGTGTTACACCATCTTTATAGTAAATGATCCAACGACCATTCTTTCGATCATCCTTAAACTCTCCCTCTGAAATTTTTCCTTCTAAAGGATATCCTTTTTCAGGTTGATCTTTTCCTAGAAAAACCCATCTTCCTTGCTTTCTACCAAGTTCATCTTTTTGATTAATTTGTGATGTATTAGGTTCTTTTCCCTCAACATTGTTTAAAGTTGTAGCATTAGCATCAACTACTATTAAACACAATACAAAAAATGAAATAATTATATTTTTCATTACTAATTGTTTTTAGTTCTTTTTAATAATGGAATCATACATGAATTATAAATCGATTTTAGAATATGAAAATTAATCCTTTCCAATTCTTCAACTGATTTATAAAAATCAGAATACTCAATAATCTCTTTGATCATTTTTCTTTGCGTTTCAGGATAATTAACTGTAATCATTTTCATTACTTATTTAATTTTAATTCAAATTTAGCTCAGTTATAGTCCTGAAAGAAAAAATACCTTTATCTTTTTAGACAATTGAATATTAGCGTATAGGTTTCACTAAGTATACTTTCTTTTACAACTAATGAGATTGTTTAAGCAAATAACGAACATTATTTAAGTGTTTTTACTTATACTGAGGTTTAAACAACTCTTAAACAGTTTTTTAAGGTAGTTATTAAGCATATATTTTTTACAGTGGTAAAATGCAAATGATTAACCTGTTTTTCAAAGCATAAAAAATTAGGAAAGTTTTCTATTCGTAAACATTATTGTTTGGGAAAAGTAACCAAGATCTCTCGCAAATCTGGCGGTGTCCAAGCTTGTGGTTAATTTCGAGGTTGAAGGATATATTTAGAACAAAAGTGATTCGTAAATCTGAATTATTTATGCTTTGAAAAGTTATGAATTATAAGTATTAATTAAGTATTAATGAAATTACTCGTTAAAAAGCTCCTCATTCATCGATTTATAATGCTCTAGTTTATCCTTAATATATGTTATTAGCTCATAATCAGAAGCCGTTTTTAAAAAATGTTCATCAATATTCAAGAAATAAACAAAAGCCTCAAACTCTTCCTCCTCAAGATAAACAACATCATACGAAACATAGACACGAAGCAGTTCTTTCAAAACATTATTAATATTGTCCTGATGTTCCATCTCTGCCACCAATCTTTTAGATTGAGCTCTCTTACTAAACCGTTCATATAATGCAGTTATGGGACTTTGCAACACATCTATACCCGTTACCGTACGCGTCTCTCTTTTGCTTAACTCCTCACGCTCTCTTTTAATTTCATCCAATGTTTTGATAGGAGAAACTTCAATTACTTCGTATTCTTGAACCTTAGATGCTAAATAGATCACAGTATCCATCTGACAATTTTCATCTGAAGTTACAGTAATAGTCTTTTTAGGATAGCCAGAAACTGAAAAAACAACAGTGTCGCTTGGACGAGCATAAACTGAAAAATCGCCGTTAGAACCACCAAAAACACCTTGTTGGGTACTCATATTAACAACCATTAGGTTATAAAAACTTTGTTTTTTAATAGAGTCTTCAACATATCCTTTTAATAAAACCTCTTCACACTTATCATTCTCTTGTGCGCTCATATAACTTACAGTAAAAAACAGTAAGCCTATTGCAGTAATCAATTTCATACTGTAAATATAATTCATTTGACTTATTTGAGATGTTAAACTTAATAAATATTACATTAGTAACAAATAAGAAATTTCGCAATCACACTTTCACATAAGTAACCGTTTACACTATTTAAGTACACTATTAAAGTATACAATTGTAACCATGTGGGCCTCTATAAATTATAATACTTGTTGTAATCACAAAACTTAGTAACTTTGCACCACAATTTAAATAATACATGAAAAGAGTTGTAGTTGGGTTATCAGGAGGTGTTGATTCAAGTGTTGCGGCATACTTGCTTAAAGAACAAGGATATGAAGTGATAGGTATGTTTATGAAAAACTGGCATGATGAATCAGTTACACTCTCAGACGATTGTCCATGGATAGACGACTCAAACGATGCCCTACTCATAGCAAACACATTAGGGATTCCATTTCAAGTCATTGATTTAAGCAAAGAGTACAAAACACGTATAGTTGAATACATGTTTGACGAATATGCATCAGGCAGAACCCCAAACCCAGATATACTTTGCAATAGAGAAATTAAGTTTGACGTCTTTCTAAAGCACGCTCTTGAACTCGGGGCTGATTATGTAGCAACTGGGCACTATTGTAGAAGAAGAGACAACGAAGACGGTTCTGTAAGCCTATTAGCAGGACTCGATAAAGGCAAAGACCAATCCTATTTCTTGTGTCAACTCGAACAAGAGCAATTAAAGCGTATATTGTTTCCTATTGGTGATCTTCAAAAAAGCGAGGTAAGAGAAATAGCAAAAAGAGAAGGTTTCATAACCGCAGATAAAAAAGATTCTCAGGGTTTGTGTTTTGTCGGTAAAATAAGCCTTCCAGACTTTCTACAACAACAATTAAAAGTTAAAGAAGGCCCTATTATCGAGATTCCATCAAGTTTAAAACAACTGGTTGAATATCATAAAATTGATAAAAGTCTGGACAATGTAGAAAAACTGGCTAAGCCTTTCACTTTTAACACTACTGATGGTGAGTTAGTTGAGACACATCAAGGCGCTCATTTTTACACTGTAGGTCAACGCAAAGGACTTAAAATTGGAGGTCGACCAAACCCCTCTTTTGTTGTGAAAATAGATACAACAAACAATGTGGTCTACAGCGGTCAATCTGATGATCATTTAGCTTTAAATAGATGGGCTTTAAAAGTTGATAAAGAAAGTGTTATATACACTAATTTAAATCATAAGTTTAATTATAATGAACCGATTGATTTAGATATAAGAATCCGTTACCGTCAATCATTACAAAAAGGAACCTTGATCATGAAAGAAGATGGCTTATATGTCTTATTTAAAGAAGCTCAGCGAGGTATTACACCTGGACAATTTTGCGCTTGGTATGATAATGATGAACTTATTGGATCAGGAGTAATTATTGCTTAGGAAGCATTTCTTCAAATGTACCATCTGAATAAAACACCATAATTCGATCTATAACTTTACTTTTAGTAGAGGTTAAATAAGTCGCTTGCTCTTCATCATCAATAATTTGCTTAGGATTATTTAATCGACCTGAACTACTTTTATTATTTGGAGCATTCCCCTCTTCTTTTCGCACATTTTCTTTAACATCACGACCTGTGACTAACCAATCTCCATCCACACTTGGAAAGCACTTTAATGTTTTCTGTATAAAGTCTAAACTTGGCTTGTTGCGTCCGGACATTACATGGGAGATACTAGATCTTTGAACGCCAACTTTATCAGCAAACGCAGCTGCTGTTAAGTTGTTACTCTTCATTATCATTTGTAAACGTTCTTGAATTGACATAATGCAAATTTTGTATATACAAATGTAATGATTTTTTTATAATTAATTGTTATTTGTAAACCCATAGATTGCAATAATTAATTACTTATGTAATCAAAACTGTTTAGTTATGTAATTTATTTGTTTTCGAATCACTATTGTCCGATATAAATTGAGACCTCTCATTTCATTCGAGGTGACGCTA
>JBBEBO010000053.1:0-6128 GCA_040882265.1 Brumimicrobium sp.
AGGGTTCAAATAGATTGGGTTCGCATAGAATTGCGAAAATTGCGGATCCTGAGCAGACAGGTTACTAGGTAAGGTAAAGATTACCAGTAATATAGTGACAACAGGATATGTAAAAATTTTATTTTTTAGCATAGTACTAATTTGGCGAATACACAAACAACCGTCAATTTTACGAAAAAAATTGCTGATAGTTACAAAAATATTAAAGTTCTTTTAAAATAACACTGTATTTTGAACGTTTTATATTCCGATTAGATATAAATTTAAACTTTTTATTGACTTTTGAGTTTATAATGAATAGTTAACTTATGAAAGTATACAATAATTTCCTGACAATATTTATCCTAACTATAGGAGTTGTCAATTTCGCTAACTCTCAAAACATGAGTTTAGAGTTAGAATGGGGACAAGAGCCAGCTGTTGTTGTAAGTGAAACGAATAGTATGAAATACCCTAACTTAGAAAACAGTTATTATGATGGTCATACTTTTAACTTCCTTCATCAATGGGACAGAAATCCTTCAAATACTAAATGGAAATTGGAAATAGATGAAGTTTCATTGATTAGTATAACTGATTTCGAAAAAGACTTTATTAAAAAACATAATATTGAGGTACCAACTTTACCAAGTTTTTCGTATAAGAATAATAAAGCAATGGGCAAACCTATTGTTAGCTTAAAAATGAATCCGTTTGTGAAAGAAAATGGTGAGATTAAAAAGATTTCTGAAATTAAATTCACAAAAGAAAATATTCAAATCAATCAATTGAAGAATGGACATGAATTTGCAGACAACTCAGTGTTAAAAAGCGGATCTGGAGAATGGTATAAGATAAGTGTTAAAGAAAATGGCGTACATATTATCGACTACGAATTTCTTGAGTCAATAGGTGTAAATGTCGATAACGTAAATCCAAATCACATAAATGTATATGGGAATGGTTTTGGGCGTCTACCCGAAGCTAATGATGAGTATCGACCAGATGATTTAATAAAGAACGATATTTTTGTTCAAGGTGAAGCAGATGGATCTTTTGATCAAAATGATTTTATACTATTTTTTGGTAGTGGTCCACACAGGTGGGAGGAATCAGGATCAGTTGGTTTTACTAGGGTATTAAATAACTATGCTGAACACTCGGCTTATTTTATAAATATTAATCCATCAGAAACTCCTGCTAGAATCAGTAGTGCTGACTTGAGTAATGGAGCTACAACCCATACAGTTACTGATTATAACTCATACACGATACACGAGGAAGAGGACATCAATTTAATAAAAGGGGGGCAAAGATGGTATGGTGAAGAGTTTGACGCTTCGTTAACTCAAACTTTTTCTTTTAATATCCCACAGCTTAAAAGTTCATCCGATGTAATTGTAAAAAGTGCAATGGCATGTAAAGAAGGAAGTGGTTCAGGAACAAGTTTCAACATAAAGTATAATGGATCAATAATTGGTTCGGAAGATCTAAATTCATCTGCGAGTGATAGTTATTCAAGGTCGAGCTTTACAACACTTCCAGGTAACTTCTCTCCAAATACAGAGTCTTTTGATTTGGCTGTAACATTTAATAGAGCCTCACCATCTGATGTTGGTTATTTAGATTATATTGAGATTAATGCTAGAAGTTTCTTAAATTTTCAATCTAATGAGATTGAGTTTAGGGATCTGTCGTCTGTGGGTGCAGGAAATATTGCAGAGTTTCAAATTGCTAACTTTCCATCAAGTGGGAAGGTTTGGGAAATAACAGATTGGACTAAACCTAAGTTAGTAAATGGATCAACCAATGGCTCGGGCGAATATGTTTTTAAAGTAGAGGCCGATAGTTTGAGGAGTTTTTATACTTTCAATGAAGATGCATATAAAGAACCAACATTCATAGAGAAAATTAAAACTCAAAACTTACACGGTTTAGATGTTGCAGACTATCTAATTGTTACTCACCCTTTATTTCTACAACAAGCAAATCGTCTGGCTGATTTACACGAAAATAATGGACTATCTGTTCATGTTGTGACACTTGATAAAGTTTACAATGAGTTTTCTGGGGGAACTCAAGACCCAACTGCGATAAAATATTTTGCAAAAATGTTTTATGATAGAGCTGACGGAGATCAAAGTAAAATGGCGAAATACCTTTGCTTGTTTGGAGATGGTACATACGATCCTTTAGATAGAGTCTCAAACAATAATTATATGGCACCCGTGTATCATACAGTAAGTTCCGAAGGGTATATTTCAACTTTATTATCAGATGATTATTTTGGTTTTCTAGATGATGATGAATCTTTTGATTCTGGCGATGAATTGGATATTGCAGTAGGTAGGTTAGTAGCAACTACAGAAGCTCAAGCTGTTGATTTAGTTAACAAAATAGAACATTACATGAAAAACGGCTCTAGTATATATACAAGTGAGAACCTTTCATGTGAAGATGATGGATATATTTCCACACATGGTGACTGGAGATTGAAATACTCTATGATAACTGACGATGAGGAAAGCGGTTACTTTGTTAACAACGATGCTGAACCAGCTTATGATCATGTTACTGCTAATCATCCAGAAATGAATGCAAAGAAAATTTATTCGGATGCTTATACTCAAATAACAACAGCGGGAGGTGAAAGGTATCCAGATGTGAATGAAGAAATTGATAGAACACTTGACGCAGGTTCATTGGTGACTTGCTATGTTGGTCATGGTGGAGCTGCTGGAGCTGCATCAGAAAGATTGATTACAATTGGAGAAATTCAGGATTGGGACAATATTGATAAATTAACTCTTTTTGTTTCAGCGACTTGTGAATTTGGTAGAATTGACGATAACGAGCGTGTTTCTGCAGCAGAATGGATGGCATTAAATTCAATAGGTGGTGCAATAGCTCTAATGACAACAACAAGAGCTGTTTATTTCTCAACAAATTCTGCAACGACAGCAAGCTTTTTTGAAAATGTTTTTTTAAGAAATGCTGAGCAAGAACCCTTAACTTTTGGAGAAATCATTACTCAAACAAAAAATGGTGTTACAGGTGGTAACAACAAGAGAAGCTTTATGTTGTTAGGAGATCCAGCTTTAAAAATCGCCCTCCCTTTTGAAAAAGTGGTGCTAGATTCACTAAACGAGGTTGATGTAAATGTTGAAAACGACACGATAAGAGCGCTTTCAAAAGTGAGAATGAAAGGACATATTGAAGATCAATTTGGTAATAACTTAACAAATTACAATGGTATTCTTCAACCAGCAGTTTACGATAAACCAAAAGATAAATCGACACTTGGTCAAGATAGTGGATCGCCTGTTATTGATTATGAAGAGCAATTAAACAAATTGTATCGCGGTAAAGTGACTATCAAAAACGGAATTTATGACTTTGATTTTATTGTACCTAAAGATATCGACTATTCTTATGGTGCAGGAAAAGTTAGCTTTTATGGTTATGAGGATAATGATCTAACTTCAGGTGGTTATAGCAAATCTTTTACTATCGGTGGTATTGACACAACAGGGCTCAATGATGATATAGGTCCAGAGATAACATTGTATTTAAATGATGAAAATTTTGTCAATGGAGGTATTTCTGATGAAACACCTATATTAATTGCTGAATTATACGACGAGAGTGGTATTAATACTGTTGGAAATGGTGTCGGTCACGATATTACCATGATTCTCGATGAAAATACAAGTAATGCCAAAGTGCTAAATGATTTTTATGAAGCCGACTTAGACACATATCAAAGTGGATCATTGCGTTATCAATTATCAACTTTAGAACCAGGGTTACATTCCTTAACTTTTAAAGCTTGGGATGTAAATAATAACTCTAGCGAGAAGAAAATTGAATTCACTGTTCAGGAAAGTGAGGAATTAGCACTTGATCATGTTTTGAATTACCCCAACCCGTTTACAACAAGTACGCAATTCTTTTTTGAACATAACCAAGTTTGCTCTGCATTAGAAGCTCAAATTGAAGTGTTTACTGTGACTGGTAGATTAGTAAAAACAATAAATGAATTGGTTGAAACAAGAGGATTTAGAACTGAAGGTATTCATTGGGATGGTAGAGATGATTTTGGAGATCAGTTAGGAAAAGGTGTCTATATTTACCGTGTAACTGTAACGAATCCTGATGGAAATGAAAGCCGTGCAATTGAAAAACTATATCTTTTGAAGTAGAAGAGCAATATAATTTGTTGTTTTACGTATATTTGTGATAGTGTTTGTAAAACAAAAGCTAATTTTATACGTTGTAGTGCAGACAAACTAAACACGCTACATAAAAGTGTTTTCAATTTTTGATAAGAATTATACGAATGAAGATTATACATTTGTCAATGAAAAGAACAAGTTTATTTATAGGAGTAGGGTTATTTTTCACTGCTAATGTTTTTGGGCAGGGAAATGGAGAGCCTAAAGATGCCTCAGAGCTACAGTTGAATACAATAACTACAGCTGTACCGTTTATTCAAATAACCCCAGACTCTCGTTCAGGAGCTTTAGGTGATGCTGGTACCGCATTGAGTCCAAGTTCAAGTTCGTTTTTTTGGAATACTTCGATGTTGTCTTTTACTGAAGATCCATCTGAAATATCACTTTCTTATTCACCATGGCTACAAAATTTAGCTTCAGATATTAATTTATCTCACTTGGCTGGTTTTTTAAGACTTAATGAAAGAAATGTTGTTGGTGGTTCCTTGAGGTTCTTTAGTTTGGGTGAAATAGTCTTTACTGATAATGAAGGAGCAGAAACTATTACTCATGTTCCAACTGAATTTGAAGTTTTAGCCGGTTATGCATTTAAATTAAATGAAAGATTTTCTTTAGGATTAAATGGTAAATTTATTTATTCAAATTTAACAGCTGGAATCAATGTTGCAGGTGCTTCAACAAGTCCTGGTTTGGCAGGTGCTGCAGATGTTTCTTTTTCATATCTTAATAACGAGATTAGATACGGTGGGACTGGAGGATCCCTTGCTTTTGGATTAACTTTAAATAACATTGGTAATAAGATTTCATATACTACAGAAAATGAAAGAGACTTTTTACCAACTAACTTGAAGTTAGGAACTGCATTAACGTTTGATTTAGATCCATACAACAGTGTTACTTGGGCAGTGGATGCTTCTAAATTACTAGTTCCAACTCCGCCAGCTATGAATAGTAGTGGTGATATTATGTCAGGTTATGATCCAAATGTGGGTGTTGTTCCTGGTATGATGCAGTCTTTCTATGACGCTCCAGGTGCCTTATCAAGAGATGAAAATGGGGATTTTATTGAAAATCCAGATGGAACTTATCAGGTGGAAGATGGCTCAAAATTAAAAGAGGAATTGACTGAAATAATGATAGGAACAGGTTTAGAGTACTGGTACAATGAACTGTTCGCTGCTCGTGCAGGTTACTTCTATGAAAATATCAATAAAGGTGCTCGTCAACACTTAACTTTTGGTGTTGGATTGCGTTACAAACTTTTTGGCATTGATTTTTCTTATTTGACTTCTCTCCAAAGAAATAATCCTCTACAAAATACCATTCGCTTTACATTAAGACTTCATTTAGGAGAAGAATCTGCGAATAATTCAGGCAATGTAAAACCAGATTAATAGAATGAATATTAAAATTGGTTTTGGCGTTGATGTTCATCAATTAGTTAAAAACAGAGAGCTTTTTATAGGTGGCGTAAAATTACCTTCTGATTTTGGTGCACTTGGTCATTCAGATGCCGATGTACTACTCCATGCAATTTGCGATGCGCTTCTTGGAGCTCTCAACTTGAGAGATATTGGTTTTCATTTTTCAGATAAAGACCCAAAGTACAAAGGTATTGATAGTAAAATTCTGTTAAAAGAAACCTTTAAACTCGTTATAGAGAAAGGATTTGAATTGGGTAACTTAGATGCAACAGTTATATTAGAAAACCCTAAAGTCAACCCTTACATTCCATCAATGCAAAAAATAATTGCTGATATACTTCAAACTGACCAAGAAAACATTTCAATCAAAGCCACTACACACGAAAAAGTAGATTCTTTCGGTGAAGGAAAAGCTATAAAAGCTTACGCTGTTTGTCTTTTGGTTAAAGTTTAGAGCTTAGAATTTAAAACTCCAAACTCCAAACTCTAA
>JBBEBO010000054.1:0-22612 GCA_040882265.1 Brumimicrobium sp.
CTATACCAAGGTTTTAAAGGTGACTTTTGTCACAAATTGGAATGTTTTTCATTATTAAAATGTTACTCTAAAAGTAGGGAGGTGATAAATAGAAGGATAAATTACTCATCACTTGTCCATTCTAAAAATATCCACGACCTTTGCACAGATTTATGGAAAAAAGAATCGACATACGAAGTTTATCAAACGCTGATTTAAAAGCTCAACTTTTAGAAATGGGAGAAAAAGCTTTTAGAGCGTCTCAAGTCTATGAATGGCTCTGGCAAAAAAATGCGGTTACATTTGAAGAAATGACAAATTTGAGCGTTGATCTCCGTGAAAAGTTGGAGCAACATTACTTTATTGATCATATTACTTTAGACGAGCAACAAATCAGCTCTGATCGCACAATAAAATGTGCATTTAATGTCGGTGTAGGCAAGGTTGTTGAAGGTGTTTTAATCCCTTCAAAAACACGTATGACAGCATGCATATCTTCGCAAGTTGGGTGCAGTTTAGCGTGTAAATTTTGCGCAACGGGTAAGTTAAAGCTTTTAAAGAACCTTTCTGCGGGTGAAATTGTAGATCAAGTTGTTTACTTACGAGATCAAGCGCATGAAAAATACCAAACCAACCTATCAAACATCGTTTATATGGGCATGGGCGAGCCTTTGCTTAACTATAATAACGTAATGAAAAGCGTAGACCTTATCACCTCGGAAAAAGGACTGGGAATGTCTCCCAAAAGAATCACTATTTCAACTGCTGGGATTGCAAAGATGATTAAACGCATGGGGGATGATGAAACAAAGATCAATCTTGCACTTTCACTTCATGCGGCAAATGATAAAAAACGCAATGAAATAATGGCAATCAATGAAACTAATAACCTCGAATCATTAGCTGAGGCATTGCGTTATTTTTATGAGAAAACTGGAACCCGAGTAACTTATGAATATATTATTTTTCGTGACTTTAATGACGAATTAACTGATGCTAGAGAGCTTGCAGAATTTTGTAAAATTATCCCGTGTAAAGTAAACATAATTGAGTACAATCCAATTGATGACGGCGAGTTTCAGCAAGCAGATTCACGGAAAGTAGATAATTTCGCTGCTTTTCTTGAAGAACGCAATATTATTGTAAACATCAGAAGAAGTCGTGGTAAAGATATTGACGCTGCTTGTGGTCAACTAGCCAATAAAAACAAGGCGGTAGATGAACGCGTTTTTAAGTAAACGAAAGAACCCAAAAAAACCTTGGAGAGTTTATTGGTCTCAAAAATAGTTAAAACTATGCACTTTAGCTTCTAAAAATCGCATCAGACATCAGACAATAGATGTTAATTGTAGAATTTTATTCTCATCTAAACTTATGGTACTTTCAGTCCATAGTGGTTTATTTTTCCAAACTCGTTACTAATCCAGTAAGCTCAATAAAATGTTCAATTGAAAGTCGTTCTGGACGTAAACTCAAATAAGGATGATCGGGTAACTCATTTACATCAACAATACTTTTTAACGTGTTGCGAATAGTTTTACGGCGCTGACTAAACGTAGTTTTCACGATTTTCTCGTAGAGTTGTTCATCAACTTGAAGCGATTTTCGTTCATTGCGCAAGCAGCGAATTACTCCAGATTTAACTTTTGGCGGGGGATTAAACACTGTGGGCTCAACTGTAAAACAGTATTCGATATCGTAATAAGTTTGAAGCAATACATTTAACACACCGTATTGCTTTGTGCCAGGAGGAGCACTAATTCGTTCAACTAATTCTTTTTGAAACATTCCCATTATTTCGGGAATTTGATTGCGGTATTGAATGCACTTAAATAGAATCTGAGAAGAAATGTTGTATGGAAAATTTCCCACGACTGCAAAAGGAGAACTTCCAAATATTATTGAGAAGTCCGTTTTTAAAAAGTTTTTCTGATGGATTCGCTCTTTGAGTTGTGGAAAATTACGTGTTAAATAAGCAACAGATTCTCTGTCAACTTCCATTACGTGTAGTTCAATTGAATCATCTTCCAAAAAATATTTTGTGATTGCGCCCATTCCTGGACCAATTTCCAATACAGTTGAACATCCCTCATGGCCACTAAATTGGTCAACAATTTTACGACTTATATTTTCGTCAACTAAAAAATGCTGACCAAGGTGTTTCTTTGGATCAACTGACATTAGTTTTTGAATTCATCAATCACAGAAAGCAAAGTTCTAAATGCAGCAAATTTTCCTTCAAAGCGTTTGGAGTGTTCTGCTTGAAGCCTTGGTGCGTGTTTCTCTTGATATGTGTTTAATGCTTCTTCAGAAAAAGCAAGGTAGATAATTGCGTAGGTTTTACCGCCTTCTTCTTCACCTTGAACTCTACAAATACGACATTCTTTAAAATGTCCAGTTGACATTACATCGGGAATATGTGTTTCTCGCATCCAGCTGAGCCATTCATCAGAAACATTAACGTCTATACTAACTGTTACATTATAAACTACCATAAAATTGGTGTTTTGAATTTATAAAGACTTTGTTCTTCCCCCGTCTACAGGAACGTTAATTCCATTGATATAGCTTGCTGCAGGACTAGCCAAAAAAGCTACTGCATTTGCAATCTCTTCAGGTTGAGCAATTCGTTTCATCGGCGATAGCGCAGCCATACTTTCTATGATTTCATCGTAATTTAACCCCGTAGATTGTGCAGCTTTACTTTCAGCAATGGATTGAAGTCGTACAGTGTTAGTTGCTCCTGGCAAAACATTGTTTACAGTGATGTTGTATTGACCAAGTTCATTGGCCATTGTTTTACTCCAGTTTGCAACAGCACCTCTGACAGTATTCGATACGCCCAATCCATCTAATGGTTGTTTAACACTGGTAGAGATAATATTGATTATACGGCCATACCCAGCAGATTTCATTCCTGGATATAACGCTTGAACCATAATGTGATTACAAATTAAATGCTGAGTAAATGCGCTCGTAAATTCTTCTATTTTTGCATTTCTTATGGGTCCACCTTTTGGTCCACCTGTGTTGTTTAATAAAATGTTCGCCACATTATTTTTTGACCATTCCTTAATTTTTTTCTCAAGTAAATCTGGTTTAGAGAAATCAGCAACGATATAATCATTTTTTTTGTTTGATTTCAGCTCAACTAATACAGCCTTCAATTTGTCTTCATTTCTCGCTACTAGTGTTATAGATGCTCCCATTTTAGACAATTGAAGCGCAACACACTTTCCAATTCCTTGTGTACTTCCACAAACTACAGCGTGTTTTCCTGTCAAATCAATATTCATTTCGATTGTTTTTTGTCAAAGTTAGAGAAATTATAAAGATTTGTAAATGCTTAATTGAGAATTTAAAATAGTTTTTCTGATTAAAATTTGGTTTTAATAAATAAGTTAGACACTTTTTTGGGAAAATAATAGCTGATTTTAATGATTAAAACTTAAAATTTGTGAACTTAGCGCAAGTAACAAAAAGAGATGATAAAATATTTTTCAAGCAATCAACCTTTTGTGATTGTTCTAATACCAATTATGGTTTTAGGACATTTATTATTAGATGCTTTTTTTCCAAGCTTTGAACTTTTAGCTATTGGACAAGAAAATTTATGGGGATTAGATTTTACACTTATCGATGCCTTAACCAGTCGAATTGGTGCTTTTTTTGCAGTTTGTATAAATGCCATATTGATTAATTGGTTCTTTAACACACATGAGTTTTACGATAGAAACAATTATTTGCCGAGCTTGGTTTATGTTTTGTTGGTATTTCTCTTCCCTCTTAGTTTAAGGTTAGGGGAAGATTTAATAGCTCACACCTTCTTTATTTTAAGCTTGTCAAAATTATATGACATCAAACAAAATGATGACGCTCGTACAAATACTTTTTTAAGTGGACTTTTTCTTGGTGGAGCAATTACATTCTTGCCCATTTACATCTACTTTTTGATTTTTATTTGGTTTTGTACACTCAGTATCCGTCCATTTGTTTCAAGAGAATTTGTGCTTCCTATAATTGGAGTTGCTCTCCCGCTTGGTTGGGTCGCTTTTATAGATCCAAATTTTTATGAAAATTTTATTCTTTTCACCTCGTTTTTAGAGTACTCACATTACGGTATTATAACCTTGTTAATTCCTCATATCATTGTTGCCTTACTAAGTATTATTGCATATAAACATATATTGGATCGCCGTTCTAAAAGCTCAATTAGGTATAAGCGAATCATTGGGTTAACAAGCTATGTTTTCTTGTTTTCAATTTTGGTAAGTATCGCAGTAGTTTTAATCAATGGATCCTATTTTTATTTTACAATTGGAGCTGTAATCTTAAGCATAATTATCCCTTATAGCTATCTTGATTCAAGGCATAAATGGATTCCTAGTGTTTTGCTTTACGTTTTACTCTTAATTAACATTGCGAAATTTTTTTATTAGTAGGGCATACGCTTTAGAATTTATTTAAGGCATTATTGCTTTTAAAACTTAAACAAAAAACCTTAAACATGTTAAATACTTAACCTAGTTTTTTGTTCTAAAAAAGTTTTTATAAGTTTGATTTTCACAACAATAATAACTTTTTTATGAAACCTTTAACTAACATACTGATTTTATTATTAATTTCTACATTAAATTTTGCTTAAACCCATGTAAACAGAGAATGGGTGGAAAGCAATAATAATCAGAACATTATACCTGATTTATTTTAAAGACACAAGGGATTGCTCATGTACCTTTAACTACATGACTTATATTTCCATTTTAGATTTAAATGATAATACGGAGGAGTATATTGACATCCCAGAGTAAAAAGAGTTGAATCAAATAATTATGAATACATTAAAAACAATATTTACATTCACCTTAGTATCCATTGCAGTTCTATTACTCTATAATTGCAGAAAAGACAAAGTACCGGAGCTTGAAGAAGTAATTCCCATTGGGAATGGAGGCGATCATTGCCCAGAAATGTATACACAACGAACAACGGCGTATGCGGATTCTTTTCATAAAGTGAATAAGCTTCCCGGATGTATTGTTGGTCCTGAGAATTTACCTCTTGAGAAATATTATTATAACGAACCTGTTTTAAACCCAAACAACGCTTTTGAATTTGCATTTATAAGAAATGATGCTGATCCGAGTCTATCGGGTTGGCATGCTGAATTGTGTGTGTATAATTTCTGCAGTAATGAAATGAATATATTAACCGATCAGTTGGGGTACGATATCGATTGGAGTGCTAAAGACTGGATACTATTTACAGGAAAAGACTTGCAACTTTATAAAATAAAATCAAATGGTGACAGCCTTATACAGCTGACAGATACGGGAACATGGAACGATAAGGCGAAATGGAATCCAGATGGTACGAAATACTTGTATTTTGATGCCGATGCTATAAGGCATAAAATATGTGATGAAGAAGGAACGTTGATAAAGGACTTTTCTAATAATATGGCGTCATTTGATTGGCTTAATGATGAAAAAATTATTTTCTCCCGAGCTAACGGATCCGAGCTATTTATTAAAGAATATGACCTGCAAACAGAAACAGAATCTCTATTGTATTCTCAAGCTCATGAGGCATCGGGAGAACCTTTAAGTGTCCATGAGGGTAAAGTATATTTTACTTCGGAAACAGGAATACACGTTTACGAAAATGGTACAGAAACATTACTTGACTCGAGTTATATAACTTATACCGCTGGTTATCCGCAATATTTAGCACCTAATAAAGTATTGTTTCAGAGATTTATTAGTGACACTACGTATTATCCGTGTACGGTATTATGAAACAACATATATTTCCATTTTAGATTTAGAAAATAACACGGATAAATATATTGATATACCGGAGTAAAAAACAGTAAATAATGCCTTACATTAAAATATATTACGTTTTACTTATTTTTTTAGCAATAGTTAGTTGCAGAAAAGACAAAGTACCAGAACTTGAAGAAGTTATCCCCATCGGGGGTGGAGGAGACCACTGCCCGGAGATGTATAATCAGAGGAGTGAAGCTTACCCCGATACTTTTCATAAATCGAATGCCGAAATGAACTGTATCGTTTCACCAGAAACTGTATATATGGAAGATTTCGCTTACAATGCCCCCATTTTAAACCCTAATAATGCTTTTGAATTTGCTTTTATTAGGACTGCTAATCCTGATGAAATGAGTTGGAACGATGAACTTTGTGTCTATAACTTCTGTAATAACAAGACAAAAATATTAACTGATAAAGTTAATTATGGAATTGACTGGAGCGTTAAAGACTGGATTATATTTACTGGTAAAGATTTGCAACTCTATAAGATTAGATCAAACGGTGACAGTTTAACAAAATTAACTGACACTGGTGACTTTAACAATTATGCACGTTGGAGTCCTGATGGCACTAGGTATTTATATCTTGATGCTTCTTCTAACTTTAAAATATGTGATGAGAATGGTGAGTTTCTTGAATACACTGGTTTTAGCATGAAGTCTTGGGCTTGGTTGAATGAAGATGAAATAATCTACTCCAACCAAGGAAATACCGAGTTGCGCAAATATAACCTCGAGACAGAAACAACCTCCACAATTGTTACGCAAATTGGTATCGCACCGTCTGGAGACCGTATTTCGATTGCTGACAATGGAGATATTTACACAACTGCTGATGTTGGTCTAGTTCGTGTAAATCAATCCGGAAGTATTGAGGTTCTAGATACCAATTATGTTACTTATTCTTCTGGTTATCCTCAAGTATTGACAGAGAATAAAATTTTATTACAACGCTTTATAGTTGATACTACCTACTTTGAAGATTGTGAAGATCATTATGCGACTTATATGTCTATTTTTGATATAAATACAAACAATGAAAAACGAATTAAAATATCTGAATAAAAAGGAAAACAAACAATGCCTTACATTAAAATATATTACGTTTTACTTATTTTTTTAGCAATAGTTAGTTGCAGAAAGGACAAAGTGCCGGAGCTTGAGGAAGTTATTCCCATTGGGAGTGGAGGCGATTATTGCCCTGAAATGTATGAACAAAAAACCAAAGCTTATGCAGATTCTTTTCATAAGGTAAATAATATGCCTACGTGTATTGTTGGCCCAGAATATTTGTGCCTTGAAGAATATACATATACCGATCCTATTTTAAATCCCAATAATTCTTTTGAATTTGCTTTCATTAGAACTAATCCTAATGAAATGAATTGGAATGATGAGCTCTGCGTCTATAACTTTTGCACCAATGAAATGAATATATTAACTGATCAGGTTGGGTACGATATCGATTGGGGCGCTAAAGACTGGATACTATTTACAGGAAAAGACTTGCAACTTTATAAAATAAAGTCAAATGGTGACAGCCTTATACAGCTGACAGATACGGGAACATGGAACGATAAGGCAAAATGGAATCCAGATGGTACGAAATACTTATACTTAGATGCTAACGCTAATACTTATAAAATATGTGATGAAGAGAATACAATACTTAAGGAGTTTGTAATAAGTATGGCGGAATTTGATTGGCTTAATGATGAGAAAATAATTTTTTCACGGTCTAGCGGAACCGAATTATCTATTAAAGAATATGACCTTGAAACAGAGTCAGAGGTTTTGTTGTATTCACAAGCTCATGAAGGCTCAGGAGAACCTTTAAGCATTCACGAGGAAAAAATATACTTTACATCCGAAACAGGGGTGCATGTATACGAAAACGGCTCCGAAACATTACTTGACTCTAGTTATTTTACTTATACAACAAGTTATCCGCAATATTTAGCACCAAACAAAATCTTATTGCAAAGATATATTACAGATACAACAGATTACCCATGTACCGTTCACTACATGACTTATATTTCTATTTTAGATTTAAGTGATAATACGGAGGAGTATATTGAGATACCAGAGTAAAAAAGCAAACGTTTTTGGAATGATGCCACACCCTGAAAGTACTGCAGATCAATATTTGAGAAATGTTGATGGGAAGACGATTTTAGAGTCACTGTTAAAAAACTGCTAAACTTTTTCTGGTTAAAAAACTGTATCTGCTCCTTTATTCGTCACTAAATAAAGCTTGCGAGATGACGTCATTTCATCACTCATCACTAAAACCATTTACCTTTCCCGAGTTTTATCGTTTCGTTTTTTGCTGATACTAAAATCAACGCGATAGTAGAAAATAGGCAAAAACCCAAGCTGATATCTTTCAGCAATAGGTTCGGCATCAGGGTTAGCTAAATCTGGCGCATAACTAAGCGCTAAAATGTTTTTGGTGTTCAAAATATTTACCAAATCTAAACCGATTTCGTGGGTTAAAAATGAAGTGTTTAATTTATAGGTTAATTTAAAATCGACTCTGAAATAATCTCTAAACTGACGAGTATTAAATAATGAGTCTTTAAACACAAGTTCATTGTTTTCTTGTGTAGCAGGAACATTGACATATCCATATCTTCTTCCACCAGCGGCTGTTACTTTAAATCCTGCTGAAATGGTGTTTTTTTCATTGATTTTAAATTCTTTTCCGGCTAAAAAATTAACAGCATAATTACCATTGAAATCAGTATTTCTTTCGATGCCATCGCTACCAACATATTTTGATTCGAAAAGTGACCCACTGACTAAGAAGAAAAATGAGCGGTCGAAGAATTTTTGTATTGTAAGCTCTATTCCGTAGTTTGTTCCTGTGCCTTCATTAACTAATTCATCAGGGAAAAACCGTTGAAATCCTGAGCCCTGATTGATTAAACTAAAAGAGGAAGGATATTGATCAATTGGTATGTTGTAGAGGTGCTGATAATATATTTCAGTTTTTAAATTAAGTGATTTTTTAAATTGCTTTTCATACCCTGCAGCTGTGTGAATACTTTTCGTAAAGTCCATACCCTTATTCATTAAGCGGGCGTTGCCAGCATCATCATACGTTTGATAAGTATATTGATATAAAGGTTGCATTTGTGAATGTAAGCCAGCTCCAGCACTTAATTTTTGATTGTTTTTAAGTCGCAACTCCCAGCCCATTCTTGGTTCGGCATAACTCCAACTATTACTCATAGAAAAATATTGACTATGTAACCCTGCAGTAAAGTCCATGTTTTTATTTACTTTCCATTTGTATTGAATAAAAGGCTGAATCAACGCGGCATAACCTGTATAGTCATGACGTGTAAAAAAATCATCGTGATCAACATTTAAAGAAGTATCAATATTGTTTAAATAGTATCCATCGAGGTTAATTCCAACCCTTAAAATATGTTGTTTATTTATTTTATGATTAAGACTTGAAAAAATCGCAGTTTTATAGGTTTGAAATTGGTAACCCATTAAAGGGTAAATAGAATCAGTACGAATCAGCACTTCTTCCTGACCATTATTCATGGTTGTATCTAAATTTCTAACTAAATAGTCATGGTGTGAGCGTTGGCGATCGTATGTGCCGGCTACGGTCGTTTTAAAGAAAGTTTTTTTGTTTAAGGGTTTTTTGTAAGTCATACCAACGACTCCCATTGCTGTACTAAAATATTGGTCACGATCACCTTCGCCAAACGCTTCCTCTTTGAAAGTCGTTTGATCAGAAATTTTAATTTCAATATTTGATGCCCCACCAATTCCGAAAAAGCTTAAATTGCCTCCTTTTTTTAGAGGAAAAGATAATTTGAATGCTCCATCACCATAGACTGGTACAGCATCGGTCCCAATACTAATTCCCATTGCTTGAAACATACTTAGCGTACTGTACCTTCCCATTACTAAATAACTTGCTTTACTTTCGCTGTTTAAAGGACCTTCAGCCATCACTTCTGTTCCTAAAAACCCAAATTGACCAGTAACTTCATGTTTAGAGGAGTTCCCGTTCCGCAAACGTAAATCAAAAACTCCAGAGATAGAGTTACCATAATCTGCTGGGAAAGCCGACATAAAAAAATCAGAATTGTCTAAGATTTTGTTATTTAAAATGGATACTGGTCCGCCAGTTGAACCAGAAACAGCGAAATGATTTGGGTTTGGGATATCAATTCCCTCCACCTTCCAAAGCAAACCAATTGGGGAATTACCACGAATTACAATATCATTTCTCGAATCATCTGCACCTTGTACACCAGCAAAATTACTTGCCATTCTTGCAGGATCACCACGTGAACCTGGATAGCGATCTGTTTCCTCTACACTAAACTGTTGTGAGGACACAGTTGCCATTTCATTAATTACTTCACCTCGTTTTCTACCTATAATTTCGATTTCATCAGTTGTTCTAATATCTTCTTGAAGCTCAATGTTAACAACACTTTCTTTGCCAGAGTTTACGACTACTGTTACAGTTTGATTTGAATATAAAGCGTATGAAACTGTCAAGCTATATTTACCAATGGGAACATCGCTTATAGCAAACGTTCCGTCCATATCGGTCATTTGTCTAAATGTAGCTGAGCTATCTAACGATACCAATTGAAGCTTCGCTCCAACAAGTGGATATTTAGATTCTGAATCTACAACAGCTCCTTTAACGTTCTGAACAATTTGAGCTTTTAGTGTTAGTGAAAATAAGATAACAACTAATGTAATCCATCTACTTTTATGCATGATGTACTAAGTAATATAAGCTATTATTTGTTTTTGATTGATGCTTCATACTCTTCTTTTGTCCAATCTTTAAAGTAAATATTTTTAAAAGAGTAGTAATTCATCTCATTTAACTCTAAGTTCCTAACTTTTGAAAGCGCAATTTTAATTGTTTCTTCATACCATAAAATAATAAATGGTGCATCTTCCATCATTATTTTATCAGCTTTACTAAAGTATTTGTATTGTTCCATTACATCAGTTGAACTTTGACCTCTTTGAAAAGCTTTATCAAACTCAGGGTTGACATATCGAGAATGGTTTGTTGTAGAGGGTTCATCTTCATCTTCGGGAACCGTTGCGCCATAAGCATTTATTAAGAATGTTTCGGGACTGTAATAATCTGCAAACCAAGAAGTTCTAAAAATATCACCATTCGCATTCATTTGGTCATTTAATTTATCTTCAAAAGGCAATCCATCAAGATTAACATTGATATTTAAAGTTTTTTTGATCTGTTTTGCAAATTCATCAGCAACGGCAGAATGTATCGAACCGACGTTAAATTTTAAATTTACTGAAGGGAATCCTTCACCATCTGGATACCCAGCTTCTGCTAATAACTTTTTAGCTTTTTCAGGGTTGTATGTGTAACCTGCCTTTCTAACTTCTTTTGAGTCATATCCATCAAACGCAGCTGGAGGAACGATACCTGCATCTCCAATACTGTGGGCTTGGTTGTTTAAGATATTTTGCACAATTTCTTTTTTGTTTATTGCGTAATTAAAAGCTTGTCGTACACGTGCATCTTTAAACTCTTCTTTGAGAAGATTAAATTGATAATACTGTGTTGCAAGCAAAGGCTTTCTTTGTAAAAGAAGTTTTGGAGGATTGCTGTTGAAGTCTTCAATACGACCTTCTAACATACTTGAGATTCTACTTGGAGGGAGTCCATCAAGCATCATGATCTCACCATTTTCAAACATTTCCAATTGTCTCAAACTTCTACTTTCTACAATCAATACAATAGAGTCTAAATAGGGCAGTTGATTACCTGCTTCGTCACGACCGTAATAATTTGTATTTTTTTTAAGGATTATATTGGTGTTTCCATCGCCGTTTTCAGTGTATTTATCAAAAACGAAAGGACCAGTACCAATTAAATCGCTTTCTAGTCCCTCATCAACGAGTTCTTTAAGTACAATAAAGGCATTTGTTGACGCAAGTTTATTTATAAAATTAACATCTCTTTCAACCAGTTGAATGATTAATTCATTGTTTTCTCCAATAGAAACTCCAGAAATATGGTCTGTTTTGCCTTCATAAAACGCTTTAGCTCCTTCTATAACATCTTTATAAATTGACGAATATGCACTTGAAGGATCTTCTCCTTTTTTCTTAGTACAGGCTAGTTCGATTGAGTAAACAACATCTTCAGGAACAAATTTTCTATCATCTCCAATTTTTTCATGAGAATGGAAATAAATGTCATCTCTCAATACAAAAGTGATTGTTTTTCCATCATCAGAAATTGTCCAATCTTTAGCTAAACTAGGTTCAGCCTCAAGTGTCTTAGGGTTAAGACAAACAAGACCTTCGAGTACTTGATTAAGTAAAGAAGCTGAATAAACATCATTTACCTTTCGAGCTTCTAAGGTTGTTGGTTCATGGGCAATTGCAAACTTGAATGTTCCCCCCGCATGCTCAAATTGTTTTGTTGAACTATTTGAACATGCTATCAGAAAACAGATTAAAATGATGGACAGTAGTACGTAGTTTTTCATCTTCTTTTTAATTTATAAATGAACTTTTAGCATTATTACTCGTGAATATTCACTTTTGTAATCAACTAAATTATAAGAATATTTCAAGATGGAGTCATTAATCTTGTTTTTTTTTCACTTCATAGTCGATTTATTGGATTTTAAAGAAAAAAAGTGGTCAACTAATTGCTTTTTTAATAAATTGCTCTTAATATTGCAGTTGTAAAATCATTTCACACATAATTAAATGAAAATACTATTATTGTCTATCGTACTTATTTTGGTAACTTTTAATCTCAAAGCAGACCTTTCAATTGAGGGTAGTTATCAAGGAAAAAACCTGTATGTTCAAAATCCAGAAAGTGAGGATGGATTCGGGTTTTGTGCTTCTAAAGTGACTGTAAATGGCGATGTAATGCCTGGTGGTGTTAGTAGAAGCGCTTTTGAAATTGACTTTTCTTTGTTTAACATAGAAGTTGGCGATGATGTTTTTATTGTTATTGAACACGGTGATGGCTGTAAACCAAAAATTTTAAATCCTGAAGTTTTATTACCTCGAAGTACTTTCGTTGTTACAGAAATGAAAGTTACTAACGACGGTCAGATTAATTGGACTACAAAAGATGAACAAGGTAAGTTACCATATATTGTAGAACAATACAGATGGAATAAATGGGTTAACGCAGGTGAAGTTGATGGTGAAGGTGTTGAAGGTCCAAACAGCTACGAGTTTAAAGTTACTCCGCATTCAGGTGAGAATAAAGTTCGTGTGGTTCAAATTGATCATTCAGGCACTAAAAAGAAATCTGATGAGAAAACATTTAAGTCTGATGTCGAAGAAGTAGATATGTCTCCTAAGAAAGTGAAAACTGAAATTAAATTTACAGCAAACGGAGAGCCTTCTGAAACGAAGTATGAAATTTATGATGCTTATGGTAATATCGTTAAGAAAGGTTATTCCTCAAGCGTTAATTGCGAAAATTTGAGAAAAGGGGCTTATTACATAAACTTTGATGATAAAAACGAGAAGTTTATCAAAAATTAATAATATTTAAATCATTTCTAATCCCGTTTGCTTTCTAGGAAACGGGATTTTTTTATTGCTTATTTTATGAGGAAAATTGAACATATTGGAATTGCGGTAGAAAACATAGATGAAGCCATCAAAACATACGAAGGTTTATTAAACACGAAGTGCTATAAAATTGAAGATGTTGCATCAGAGCATGTAAAAACTGCTTTTTTTAAAATTGGAGACTCTAAAATAGAACTTCTCGAAGCCACAAACCCTGACAGCCCAATTGCAAAATACATCGCTAAAAGGGGCGTGGGAATGCACCATATAGCATTTGATGTAGAAGATATAGAAGAAGAAATTGAGCGCTTAGAAAAAAATGACTTTACGTTAATTCAAAGTTCTCCCAAAAATGGGGCAGACAACAAACGCATCGCTTTTTTACATCCCAAATCAACAAGTGGAGTATTGGTTGAACTATGCCAAGAGCGTGTTTAGTAATTGAATAATATCTTGCTCTTTAACATTTAATAAATAAGCTTGTAGCCCAGCTTTTTTAGCACCTTCAACGTGTTGTGCTGTATCGTCAATGAACAATGTCTCGGAAGGTTCAAAATCAAGATCATTACATACTTTTAAGAAAATTTCAGGAGAGGGTTTTCTCATGCCCATGTCTGAGCTAAAGTAAAGTTTGTCAAAATATTGAGTTAAATCATCAATTTTGTTATCCTGTTGAATTATTTTGTGGAATGCTTCCAAATGGATTGGGTTTGTATTACTTAATAAAGCTGTGTTATACTGTTTTTTTAATTCTAATAGAAAACCTAGTCGCTCTTGAGGAAAGTTCAACAACATTGCATTCCAAGCATCAATAATTTCTGTTTTAGTAATTTCTTTAGGTAGCTTTCGCTTTAATGTTTCTATAAATTCATTTGAATCTATTAATCCAGATTCATATTTATCGAATAATTGTTCCTGTTTAGCTTGGGTAAATATTTTTTCAAAATTTGGAATCCCTAATTTCTGAAAGCGTTCGATGGTTTTATTGTAATCTATGTTCAGTAATACCCCACCCAAATCAAGAATTATATTCTTTACATTCATAAAATATATTTTATTGCAAAAATAAAAAAGGGACGAATATAAATATCCATCCCTTTGGTTAACTATTGTAAACTAAAAATTATTTTTTGTTCAATACTGCATTTAATGTGAAATCAACTTTAGAGTTTACACTACCTTCTTCTGGTTTTTCAGGATTTGGTTGCATCCCTTTTAACTCTAAAGAAGAAAGATCAATTGTGAAATCACCCTTAATCATCATTTTATCACCTTTTGTTTTAGTCATTACTGGAACAGTTTCTTCAATTTCTGCACCCATAATGCTAATAACTAAGCTTGCTTCACCTTCTTTAATGCTTTTAAGTTTAACATCTACAGTTGAGTACTCATCAGTTTGAAAGAAGTCTTTGTTTTTTTCTTCTTTATCCTCAATTGTTCCTTTTAAGTGCTTTTCTAAACTTTCTTTTCCATCTTCTTTTGAAAGGTCTTCATTGGTAATCGTTGTCATGTCAACTTTAAAAGCACCGCTAATATCATCTCCTTTAACTTTAACCTTTCCTTCAGTTATTTCAACAGTACCTTCGTGACTTTTCATTTCTTGCATCTCTCCATCTTCACCAGGAGCAACCCATGAACCTCTCCAGCCAAGCTCGCTTTCATCAGCGTTCAATGTGTATTTTACTGTTTCAACTTTTTCTTCTTTGTTTTCAGTGTTGTCATCTTTTTTTTCTTCACCACTGTTACAAGCTGTTAATCCAAGCGCTGCAAAAACGAACGCTGCGTAAATTGTCTTTTTCATTTCTTTCTTTTTTAGTTATTTATTCTAACAACAAATATAACGAAATGTTTACCTTGGTAAGTTTATTTTATGAATTTTTCTAAAAATTCTTTCTAAATTCGTGCATTAAATGGGAAAGGATATAGAAAAATATAGCAGAAGAGGACTCCAAACAGGTTATTTATCTGTTGTTGTGGGTATTTCACTAGTATTGTTCATGCTTGGATTAGTGCTTGGCGCTTATTTTGGATTGGAAAACACTCAGAATTCTGCCAAAGAAGATATAGAAATAGACCTCTTTTTTAATCCCGATTTAAATGAATCTGACATAAAGCTTGTTGAACAAGAACTTAAAAGCTGGGATGATATAAAATCGGTTTGGTTTGTTTCTCCAGAACGCGCTTTAGAAGTTTTTCAGGAAAATGATGAAGAAGCAGCTGAAATAAAAGCGATATTTGATAATGAAAGTCCATTCCCTCCTTCTGTTTCATTCCACCCAAAAAGTCGAATAGTAAATAAAGAAGGATTAGCCAATATAAAGCAAGAAATATTAAAGGCATATCCAGATAAGATAGACGAAGTCAATTATGACGAAAACCGTGTAAATCAAGTCAACTTAGGTTTTTTACAATGGGTGTATTTGTTTGTAGCAATTGGTGTTCTTTTAACAATTATTGCATTTGCTATGATTAATAATACGATCAGGCTTGCGTTATACTCTAAAAGATTTACAATTAAAACAATGCAACTTGTCGGTGCAAAGTCTGGATTTATTAGAAAACCATTTTTGGTTAACTCAATAGTTCAAGGGTTTATTTCAGCAATTATCGGAATGGCTTTGCTAATGGCTGTTTTTTATTCACTCAAAAGGTATATGGAAATTATATCTGGTACATACGACATTAAAACATTTTTACTTCTTTTAGGTGCACTTGTGGTTTTAGGTGTTATAATCAGCTTCTTTTCCACATTATTTGCATTAAATAAGTATTTGAGAAAAAAATTAGACGATTTATATTAACTTTGGGAAACTATGGAGACAAATCAAAAAAACTTTATTTTCAATAGATCAAATTATATATTGCTATTTATTGGTATAGCTCTAAATATTCTTGGATTTATTCTGATGATCGGCGGAGCGGCTGAATCTAAAGATGTTTTTAATGAAGAAGAACTTTTTTCACAGGTAAGAATAACAATATCTCCTATCCTTATTTTACTTGGTTACATTGTTATTATCTATAGCATCATGAAAAAACCAAGTAAAAAGGAGCTTAAAGATTCAGAAGAGGTTTAATGGAGTTATTGGAAGCAATAATCCTTGGAATTGTTCAAGGACTCACCGAATTTTTACCAGTTTCAAGCAGTGGGCATCTCGAACTAGTTAAAGCGCTTTTCGGAAGCAATGCTCTTCCCAAAGATTCTATGATGACAACTGTTGTTTTACACGGAGCAACAGCACTGAGTACAATTGTCGTTTTTCGTAAAGATGTAGCTAAAATCTTCAAAGGACTTTTTGAATTTAAATCAAATGAAGAGTTTTGGTTTTCTGTGAAAATCGTCCTTTCTATGATTCCCGCAGCAGTAATTGGTGTTCTTTTTAACGATGAATTAGAACTTTTCTTCTCAGGACAGATTCTTTTAGTTGGGTTTATGCTACTAATTACTGGGTTACTATTATTTCTAGCTGACCGTGCGAAACGAACAGAAAAAAAAGTTGGAATAGGGCACGCATTAGTGATTGGTATTTCTCAAGCAATCGCAATTCTACCAGGTGTTTCAAGATCAGGTGCAACAATTGGAACTTCTGTTCTTTTGGGAATCGATAGAGAAAAAGCAGCGAGGTTTTCTTTTTTAATGGTTGTGCCACTTATCTTAGGTAAGATTGCTAAAGATATGTTGAGTGATGATTTTGTAGTAAATGATATTCATTTTGCTGAACTCGGAGCAGGTTTTGTTGCTGCTTTCATTACTGGGTTAGTAGCATGTACGTGGATGATTTCATTAGTAAAAAACAGTAAATTAAAGTATTTTTCTTATTACTGTTTTATCGTTGGAATAGTGGCGATTATTTGGTCTGGCGTACAAGCTTAAATTTCCTTCACACTGTTTTAATAACCAAGTATACATTTTATGAAAAACAATTACGATTTCAAAGAAGGTGAAGTTATTTTGGTAGATAAACCACTCCATTGGACTTCTTTTGATGTTGTTAACAAATTACGATGGAAGCTAAAGCAGAAGTATAAAGTTAAAAAAATGAAGGTTGGCCATGCAGGAACTTTAGATCCTTTGGCTACGGGGCTTTTAATAATATGTACGGGCAAGAAAACAAAAATAAGTCAGGACTTAACTTCTGAAGACAAAACTTATACAGGAACTTTTTTACTTGGAAAAACCACACCTAGTTTTGACTTAGAGACAGATTTTGATGAGATTTTTCCTATTGAACACATCGAAAAGACTAATATTTTAAACGTTGCTGAGGAGTTCTTAGGAGAACAATTACAAACGCCTCCAATATTTTCTGCAAAAAAAATTGACGGGAAAAGAGCTTATGAATCGGCAAGACAAGGAAAAGAATTAGAAATGCGTCAAAACACGATTAGAATTGACCATTTTACTGTTGATACTGTAGACTTCCCAAAAATTCATTTTGAAATAAAATGTTCGAAAGGAACATATATACGTTCGATTGCGAGTGATTTTGGAAAGAAACTTGGTTCAGGAGCATGTTTGATTGAACTTAGAAGAACACAATCTGGAAGTTTTTTGATTAACGATGCCAAAACTGTTGATGATTGGCTTGAAATTATAGAAAACACTTCAGTAGTTTTTGATTAGCTTTTATTGTATATTAGTCGAACCTCTGAATGTAGATCATGACTGAAACAACTGACAACGCAATCTTATTTTATGACAGCGAAGCTTTTGAAGCTTTGAAAGATGATGTCAAAACGTTATTTAATAAAAACACCAACCAACAGCTTGAATATTCTGAAAAAGCTTTCAACGATATACCGAATAATAGTAGGGTTTACTGTTTTTTATCAGACGAACAAATTAAAATCTCAATAAAAAAACTGAAAGTAAAAGAATGTGCAGTTGGATTTATTTCTCACCCTAATGCAAAGCAGACTATTACTGGTTTTAATTTAAGAAAAGACATTGAAAAATCATTTGATGAGTTATTAAATTCAGAGCGAATAGTAGACACGGATATTCTGTCTTGTAATGATGAACCGGTCTTGAATTATCTTGCCATAGGTGAAATTGTGACTTTTCTTACTTCAAAAAGTAGTGGAGGTTCCATCTTTGCAAGACTGGGAAGGTTTTTTAAGTTTGTTAAGCGTTTAAAACACGTTAAAGCCGGGTTATTTACTTTTAAAACAGAAGACAAGGATCCTTTTGAAACTGCTGCGACCGATGTTTTGATAGTTCAACACGGAAAAAATTCATTAATCTCAAGAATATTATCAGAAGAAGAATATTCGAATGACGCTTTATTTCACACGTTTATTTTTTCTCCTAGAAGCATAATTCAATTGATTAAGGCGTATTTCTTAAAATTATTTCTTGGCGAGAGTCAAAAAAACAAGGCTTTTAAATTTTTAGGGCAATTAAAAACGACGGATTTAAAACTTACATCAACTCAAGATTTTGAATATGATTTAGACGGTATAAAATCCAAGTCAAAGGAATTAATTTTTTACATAGATAATAATTTAAAACTTATTCCAAGTGAGTCGATTGAATATGTTGAAAAATCTGAGTCTAAGAAAATTTATAAAGTTGATAACTTACCAAAGGGAAAACTTAAAGAAGAAGTTGTAAGAAAGCGTTTACCATGGATCTCTCACGCTACAACGGAAGAATATAAAGAATTGTTTTCATTGTTAAGAGAAAACTCAAGACCTAGCCAAAACTATGTGGTATTGATGACACTGTCTGTTGTTTTAGCAACTTTTGGTATTTTCGCCGATTCTTCTCCTGTTATCATTGGAGCAATGATTCTAGCGCCGCTGATGTCTCCAGTAATTTCGTTATCAATGGGTGTTTTACGTCAAGATCGATCGTTGATTAAAAAGAGTTTAATTACAGTGAGTATCGGCTTATTGATCGGTTATTTTTTCGCAATTGTGCTAACTTTTATAACTCCAATTAACGAAATGAACAGGGAGATTACATCGAGAATTAAACCCAACATTATTGATTTAGGCATTGCCGTCATTTCGGGAGCAGCTGGAGCGTATGCTTTTGCTAGAGAAGAAATCGCAAAGACACTTGCGGGAGTAGCAATTGCTGTAGCACTCGTCCCACCTCTAGCAGTTTCAGGAATTGGCGTTGCATGGTTGAATTGGGAGGTTTTCTTTGGCGCTTTTCTTTTACTTATAACAAACCTTACGGGTATGGTTCTAGCTGGAGCCTTAACTTTTTTATTTACAGGTTATAGTCCCTTTAGACTTGCTAGAAAAGGTGTGTTGATTTCATTTTTTATTGTTCTATCTTTAAGTATTCCACTTGGTTACGGGTTCTTTAAAGTTGTGCAAGAAAATCAAATTATTCAATCTGTAAACAACAAAGAAATAAATGGGGTATCAATTGAGCATGTAAAAGTAATCACCAGATCTCCATTAAATATCTCATTGGATATTGTTGCCGAGAAATACCCAACGGATAAAGAATTACAGGAAATCCAGAATGAAATTTCAAAAATAGTTGGTAAAAAAGTAGAATTAGAAATTGGAATACGGTTAAGTAGGTGATGAGCTTTGCTGGATCAGTCTCGAAAGTTGGAGAGAGAACATTTTACAGCGTGATATATTTGCTAAATACATAAAGCTGCAAAGAATGTATTTTGTCACGATTTTTTCCTTCGACATTTTTAAATACTTAAATTTAAAAGCTCAGGAACTGAAAAAATCACGCCAAAAAGGGTTGTTCGTTATCATTTCTAACCGTGGGCAAAAGCCCAAGGTTAAAGATATAGCGCCTTTACAAGGCTTTCATACACAATCTATGTTAAAGCATAGATGGAGTTATTTTGGGGAAGGAAACGGATAAGCAAAAAATCTTTATATCCTAGCCCTTGTTTTTACGAATGGATTGTTCATGATATAACGCAAAAACACTTCAACTCCCCCTCTCCCTCTAGATACATCTTTCAAAGAAGAAAAAACGTTGAAGTCATAGACCAAACCAGCATCTATTGCACCAAATCTAACGGAGAACCTTGATATCAAAGCATCCTGATTACGGTAGAACACTCCAACAGCTAGTGATGTACCATCATAATAACCATTTGAACTAGTTCCTTGTCCTAGAAAAAAGCGGTAGTCTAGCCCAAGTAAGGTTTCAACAGAAGGTCCTTGAAATTGTGCAATTAACTGTGGTTCAACGGCCATTTTCTTATCGTTAATTCCAATTTCAGCCATAACAAACCCAGACCATCGGACATATAGGTTTTCACCTCCCTCTTTGATGAATGAAAAGCTAGGTTGGTTCAAATGATAAGCGGCAACACCTATATTTAATTGTGTTCCATTGTTATTGCGAGACTTTTGTTCTGGACGATAAGAATAGACCAATCCAGCTCCTACGTCAAAAAAGTTGAAATTCGCATTATTAAAAGTTTCACCGCTAGCTAAATTTTGATCATAGAAACTTCCGTTGTATTGATTTCCCCATTGTCCATCATTGGTTATTGAGCGTTGACCAAACCCTCCTTGTATTCCTAGACCTAGCCTGTGTTCAGTATCTAACTTTAAATGATAGGCAACAGAAAGCCCAATGTTGTTGGATGCAACTCTGTTTTCTCCTGCGTTGTCATTGTTGAAATTTATACCAGCGGCTAAAAAACCTTTTCCATGTTTATCCTTATTTCCAAATCGCATATCATATCCAGCAGCAATAGTTTGATACGGAGTTCCTACAGAGTTCCATTGGGTTCGGTAGTTTGCCGTGGCTTGCAAATCATATTTAGCACCAGCCATTGCGGGGTTCATTGTCATTGGAGAATAATCCATGGCCGAAAAATGAATGTCTTGTGCTTGAACCGTTACTAATACCAAAGTAAACACAGATAATAGTGCTATTTTAATTTTTATTGATTCCATAACTTATTGTTTAGCGAGTTAAGTTAATATTTCCTGACTTTTCAATTTCTTCTCCCTGTTCAGTTGTGACAAAAAGTTTGTAAGCAAATACGCCTGTATTCATCATTTTGCCATTATATGTACCGTCCCAACAATTATTTTGATCATCAGCATTGAAAATTAACTCACCCCATCGGTTATAAATTGAAAGTTGATATGAGTTGATACAGTTGCCATATATGCAAAACTCATCGTTTTCGCCATCCCCGTTAGGACTAAACATGTTAGGAATAAATAGCTCATTACAGTCGTCATCTATAGTAATGTGAATTGAATCAGTACTTGAACATCCATCTGTAGTTTCAACCGTTACATAATATGTCGTTGATGAGCTTGGGGAAGCATCGGGACTCGAACAATCTGTACAAGATAATCCATCAGGTGGAGTCCAAGTGTAGTTCTCACCATCAACATTATCATCTATGTTAACTGACAAACCAACAGTTCCACCATCTTGAATTGTTGATTCTTTGGGCAACGCTTCAATTAAAAAATCTCCAGTTAAAGCAACATTGAATACAGTATCAAGAGTACAACCTAAATCGTCAGTAATTGAAACAGCATAGGATCCAGGGGGCACATTTGTCAATGTAGCGTTTGTATCTTCACCAGGTGACCAACTGTATGAGTAACTTGGCGTTCCACCGTTAGTTGTTAATGAAATAGAGCCATTACTTTCTCCACAGTTTGCATCGGTAACTGAAGCTAATGCATTAATTGGGTCGGGAGCTGTAATCGTTACGTTTTCTGTTCCAACACATCCTGCATCATCTGTTACCTCGACAGTATACGTTCCCGCAGAAAGGTTATTAGCTGTTGCACCCGTTCCGCCCGTCGGTGACCAGTCATAAGTATATGGTGAAGCCCCACCTGATACTACTGCTTCGGCACTTCCATCATCACCATTCGCACAACTTACATTTTGAACGTTTTCTATGTTAATTGAAGGCCCACCACTTGTAACTGTAAGATCGAGAGTTACAATGGAATCACAACCGTTTGCTGCACCTCCAGATATGATGTGCGTAGCAGTATTATTATCGGAAGTGTATGTGTTACCATCAATCCAAGTATAACTTTCACATGCGGTTTGAGTATCTGTTCCTGTTGCGTTGTTTTCAATTGTTAAGTCGAGAGTTACAATGGAATCACAACCGTTTGCTGCACCACCAGATATGGTGTGCGTAGCAGTATTGTTATCGGATGTGTAGGTGTTACCGTCAATCCATGTATAACTTTCACATGCGGTTTGAGTATCTGTTCCTGTTGCGTTGTTTTCAATTG